>JAJRZO010000396.1 GCA_024275215.1 Candidatus Zixiibacteriota bacterium
GGGACGACTATCTCGGCGCCGAGTTCCCCTGCTTTCTTAGTTTTGGCATCAATATCATCCACAGCGATGTATGACAACCAGTGTGGTTTAACATCACCCATCTCCTGAGTAATCTTCATCATACCGCCAACCATCGTTTCGCCATGTTTGAACAGAGTGTAGGTCATTCCACCCATATCGGAATCATTGGATTTCCATCCGAGCAATTCCGAATAGAACTTCTTGCAGCCAGCTACATCATTTGTGATAAGCTCATTCCAGCAGAATGTACCGTTTTCAGGCATCGCCATGATTCTCTCCTGTCGTTTGAGTCTTTTATTTTCGGATTGTCAGTATTCTGTCTGACAGCAAGCTGTAGGTCATGCTCACCTTGAGCTTGACATCTTAATACATCAATCCCCAAGCGGGATTGACCTGCATGTTACATACTGACAACCTGCATTAAGAGAAGATTTCGCAAGTTCGTCAATCATTTTGTTAATTTGTCTTTCTAAAAAAACAATAAGTTGGACGATAGCGGCAACTTTCATACGGTTTTTGCACTTTACATGTATCGTCTGTCATGCCGGATTTGATCCGGTATCCAGTCTTTCTTACGTACTTAAGATATGAGACCGTTTCATCAAGAATAATCAATAAAAAGGCGGCAGGTTATCCTGCCGCCAATCAGAAATTGTAGTTCTATCTGTCAATCTACTTCATCACATGTTGCATCGTGAATGCGTAGCTGCGAGAGAGATCAAAAATGATCTGTTTCTTGAACGATCCACCGTGACCGGCTTCCATTTCTTCATAGTACCAGACCGGCTTACCGAGTGCCGACAGCACATACGCAAACCGTCTCGGATCCGACGGTGGCACACGTGGGTCATGGAATCCTGCAGTGATGAGAATCGGAACTGTGACATTCTCAGCCTTGTAGATTGGTGAGAGTTTATGCGTGAGATCACTGCCGACAGTACCCATCTCACGCTCCCAGCCCTGCGCAAAATTCTGGTTTTTCGAGTGCTGATTTGTCCAGTCAACATCGGACACTCCAACATCGGAGACAACACAAGCAATTTTATCAGAGCATGTCGTAGCGAGCCAGTCAACAACATAACCACCGTATGATGCCCCCCAGACCGCAATCTTTTTGGGATTGGAAAGCTTCTGATCGATCAGATAATCGATTGCGCGTTCGCAGTCGATAAGCGATGCAAATCTTCCTTCAAGATTATCCATTCTCTCGTATGCCGGACCATAGCCCGTCGAACCGCGAACATTCGGGAACATCACGACAAAGCCTTTCGACAACGCGAATGCGATATTGCGCTGGAAATACGGACGGCTTTGTCCGGGAGGCCGGCCATGATAGTTGATAATCGCAGGATTCGAGCCGTCGCGTTTAGCTGTCTTCGGGACATAAAGCAATGCGGGGATTTCGGTACCATCGTCGGATTTGTATCTGATGACATCGACTGCGATATTAGAGAAGTCAAATCCGAAGGTCGAAACTTTGCCGAGCTGCTTAAGTGTCGTGTCGCCGATCCTGAACATGAACGCAGTTGGTGGAGTCGTTGGCGATGAGAACGAAAACACAACATCACCAAGCTCATTTGTAGAAAGATCACCCGCAACGCCGATCTGAGGCTGTGGCACTTCGACAATATTGCCGTTCATATCAAACGCAGCCAGCTTTGAATAGCCATCAAGATTGAGACTCGTAACAACAACACCTTGTTTCTTGAGGTATGTGTAGTCTTCAGTCTCATTTTTCGGATCAAAGATTACATTGAATTCCTTTGGTTTCGCAGGGTCGAGCAGACAGAATTTCATAAATTCTTCATCGCTCGATTTTGCTGATGTCAATGCAAAGACTTTACCATCCTCGGTGAATCCCGCGCCATAGACCAAAGTCGTATCAGTGAGTTGTGTGATCTCATTCGATGCGACATCGAGCATGAAAAGGATCGTCTCTGAGAATGACAGATACCTGACAAACAGAATCTTGCCTTTATCGTAGTCAGTCGGATAAAACGCACCCGGTTCAGTGTAGAGAGTGTCAAGTTTACCTGTTGACATGGTATACCGACAGATGTTCATACTCGGACCGGCCTGAGTGTACAGGTAGAATTGATCCGCGTTGTCCTCATCGTAAATCGGACCGACATAGCGAACATTGCGGTCTTCAAGCAACGGCTTGAATGATCCGTCTCTTTCAAAACGCCACAGATCATGCATTTCGTCGCCAAACTTGTTGACGCTGACAATGATGAAATCACCCGATGGGTGTACGGCGTACGAACTGATGATGAATCCCTCATCGGGCCAGCTGTTCGGGGAAAGTTGGATTGGCCAGCCCATTGGACCATCCATGTAGAACAACGCCTGACTTTCGCCGGTCAGACGCATCATAAAATAAATTCTTCCGGTGTTGTCGATCTGGGGACTTGTAATCAAGTCGATCCCAAGCAGGAATCCAAGTTCTCTCTGTGTCGATTCCCAGTACGGGTTTTCATCGAGCATTTTCTTCGTAACAGCATTAGCGCTATCGATGAATGACATGATCCTGGCTGTGTCGGTTGTAACCCATGGGTCGATACCACTGAGAATTTTCTCGACATTTCCAGCGTGAGCAGCGACACTAATCGTCATCATAGCGATAAGTGCTACGAGAATCCGATTCATTTTCACCATTACCTCCTGTAGGTTTCGAATTTTGCGCCAAGATAATCGAGAATGATCAATCGGGCAAGCGGTTTGGAAGGAAAGTGATAAGAAGACAAGCCTGAAAGACTACTTAATTTGTTGTGGATAGACTGGAACTATCTGACGATATTCCAAGAACAATCCGCAAAAGGTTCAAAGCCGCTTTCGAAGATATACTGCATTAAAATTACGATATTATCGATATCTAAGTCTTCCGAAAAGTTGATATTTTCATCCTGTTGAGGCATAGGAGGTGATCCGGTCTGCAATCATGCTGTTGATCCTCCCCCAAACTTTTTTAATTCACCTTAATCAACTGTCCGAAATGATGTAACCATTTCCACGCTTGAACTGTCTTGATCACGGGCGAATTCTTATCTCCGGGTATCAAGCGCAAACCAGGCCATCTTTTTTTGTTGATTTTTTGCTGGTGACTTGTTAAGTTCCGTCCCAAATTTAAGCTGAAAGGCTGTGTAGTAGAGGAAGATTTATACACAGGTTTCGGAGATAGAAGAAGAAATAATAGACTGCGGGAGAAGAAACTCCCGGCGGGAGCCGGGTGCATTCTATTTTCCCGCCACACAATGAAAGAGGAGGTGTGGGTTTTGCAAAATGGATTCAGAACAGTTACAATCCTGTTGATGATCCTGGTCTTTACCGTTCCCGCTTTTGCTGTTGATAACAGCGGCCAGATCGGTTTTGGAGCGCGTGGAGGCGTGTTCATCAGCGGTGGCGAATGGAAACTCGGTCCGATGGCCGGCGCCGACCTGAAATTCGGTGTCCACAAACGCTGGTCGATCGGTCTGACTGGAATGTATGGCCCTACCAAGGGCGGCATGCTCGAAATGGACAATAATGGTATCCAGAGAGTCGTTGCAGCCAATGATGATGCCGACAAAATCCGTATCTATCATCATGCCATCGAAATGGCGGCCTGGTTCAATGTTACGCCTGAAGCTGAAAAGACAAATTTCTATCTGATGGCCGGTGCCGGTATTGATACATGGAATACGGAAAATGAAGCTGGCGAAAAAGTTTATGTTCTCGACAAAAACGGTGAATCATTCCGGTACAGAGATCAGCAGTTGTCTCTCGTATTCGGTGGCGGGATTGAGTACTACCTCATCGAGGAATTTTCGGTTGGTGCAGGATTACGCTATCATGTTCTTACCAGCGGATTGTCGCAATTCAAGGATGACAGAGATGTCGGTGATAATCTCGACAACCCATCCGGTCTTCTCGAGATCGGCGTTGGCCTGACCGCATATCTCGGCTCATGCAAGGATAGCGACAAAGACGGCGTCTGCGACGAGGATGACAAGTGTCCCGAGACACCGAAGGGTTGCATAGTCGATGAAGCCGGTTGCCCGCTCGACGGTGACGGCGATGGCGTCTGTGACGGTGTCGACCAGTGTCCGGATACACCACGCGGCTGTAAAGTTGACATGAACGGCTGCCCGATTGATTCTGACAAAGATGGCGTCTGCGATGGCGTTGATAAGTGCCCTGACACACCTGAGATCGCCAAGGTTGATGCTGATGGCTGCCCGATTGACACTGACAGAGACGGTGTTCCGGATTATCTCGATAAGTGTCCCGGCACGCCATACGGCTGTAAGGTCGATGAAAATGGTTGTGAGATCGATTCAGATGGCGATGGTGTCTGTGATGGTCTCGATAAGTGCCCCGGTACTCCGGCAGGTCTGAAAGTTGACAAAGATGGTTGTCCGATCGATTACATTATCGAGAAGGAAGAAATTCTCAAGCCTATCATCTTTGCTGTCAACTCGGCCAAGCTGACAAAACAGTCAAGGAAAACTATCGATGCTATGATTGAGAAGCTTGTGGCTGTTCCGCATGTGAGAGTCGAGGTGCAGGGTCACACAGACATCACTGGCACGCGTGAGTGGAATATGGAACTCTCGCAGATGCGAGCACAGTCCGTTGTCGACTACATGGTCGAAAAGGGTATTGATGCGTCGCGTCTGGTTGCCAGGGGTTACGGTCCAGACAAACCCAAGTTCGACAACAAGACTGCTGAAGGTCGGAGAAACAACCGCCGTGTTGAGGTTGTCCGACTGAACTAACTGGGTTTGCATCAATTCCGAAAATAGAGGCGCCATGTTATCGGCGCCTCTTTTTATAATAGATATGTTGGGCCTGAAGGAAAAGACATGTCATCCTGTCACGCCACAAGTTGGCGTGATCTACGAACTCTTTCAGGCGCACAGTGCTCCAGACATGCACTCTGATCAACTTAACTTACTAACATATTGCGGCCATAGCACGCAACACAAAGGCCGCCCAAATGGACGGCCTTTGTCACAGATATAAATTCTCGATCATTCGTGATTGTAGAGAGAATCTACCGCAGCGAGCGCAGTCATATTGACAATACCATCAACATCAACTGCTCTGTGCAGAATATGAATCGGTTTCCTGATACCCTGGAGGATCGGACCGATAGCTTCAGCATTCCCCAACTGCATCATCAGCTTGTATGCCGATGTCCCACTGTCAAGATTCGGGAAGATCAGACAGTTCGCATCTCCCTTGATCTCAGAGAATGGGAAGTCTCTCTCAGAGATATATGGCGCAACTGCGGTGTCAGCCTGCATTTCACCTTCGACAACAAGTTCAGGATGATCGCGTTTCAATATCTCAGTAGCCTCTCGAACTTTGTTGGTTTCGGGGCATCTTACTGAACCGAAGTTCGAAAAACTGATCATCGCAATCTTGGGATCACAGTTGAAATACCTGGCTGTTGAGGCTGTCATAAGCGCAATGTCAACCAGTTGTTCAGCCGTAGGATTGATATTGATGGTTATGTCGGAGAAGAAGATCGTCCTTTCTCTCAACATGATGACATAAACTCCGCAGACAGTCGATCGCACATCCGACTTCTTCAGCAGTTGCAGCGCAGGCTTGATCGTATCGGGGTAATGCTGTCCAACACCTGACAGGAGCGTATCAGCATCTCCGGCCTCGACCATCAGTGTTCCAAAAACGTTCGTATCGAGAACATCCTCTTCGACATCTCCATAGCTGACTCCTTTTCGCTGGCGAAGTTCGAAATACTTGTCAGCGTATTGCGTCAGCTTGGGACTCTCTCTCGGATAGACTATTTTGATTCCATCAAGATCAATATTAATCTTTGCTGCACGCTCTTTGATCGTTTCCGGATGACCAAGAAGCATCGGGATAGCGATTTTCTCATCTACGATTCTTCGAGCCGCGGCGATTATCTTCTCATGGTTTCCTTCAGGGAAAACAACACGCCTTGGATTGTCCTTGGCTTTGCTTATAGTCTGTCCAAGCACTTCCCGCGTTTTGCTGAGCCTCAATTCCAGTTGCTCTTTGTACTCATCGATATCGATCATTTTTCGCGCAACACCGGTGTCCATCGCTGCTTTCGCAACGGCTGTAGCTTCTCTGACAAGTACACGCGGATCGAATGGTTTCGGGATTATGTATTCCGGACCAAACTTCAGGTATTCACCACCGTACGCTTTGGATACAGAGTCGGGGACATATTCCTTGGCGAGTTCGGCGAGTGCGTGTGACGCTGCGAGTTTCATCTCCATATTAATCTTGCGGGCATGAACATCGAGAGCACCGCGGAAGATGAATGGGAATCCGAGCACATTATTGACCTGGTTCGGATAATCAGAACGACCGGTAGCCATTATAATGTCATCGCGTGCAGCTTTGGCATCCTCGTAAGTAATCTCCGGATCAGGATTTGCCATTGCAAATATGATCGGATGATCCGCCATCGACCTGACCATATCCTTAGTGACCGCATCTTTGACCGACACACCGAGGAACACATCTGCGCCTTTCATAGCATCTTCGAGTGTTCTA
>JAJRZO010000397.1 GCA_024275215.1 Candidatus Zixiibacteriota bacterium
CATCGGCGGCACCAGTTACGCAGGTGAAATCAAGAAATCAGTCTTTACATACATGAACTATCTGCTGCCGCAGGAAAACGTGCTGACAATGCACTGCTCAGCGAATGTAGGGAAAGACGGCGATACTGCACTCTTCTTTGGATTGTCAGGAACAGGTAAAACGACCCTCTCCGCGGATCCCGAGCGAAAGCTTATCGGCGACGATGAACATGGATGGAGTGATGCGGGAGTATTCAACTTTGAAGGCGGCTGCTATGCCAAAGTCATCAGACTGTCGGAAGAAGCTGAGCCTGAAATCTTCGAGACAACTCGCAAGTTCGGTACTATTCTCGAAAACGTGGCGATCGACTGCGACACGAGGCGCGTCGATCTCAATGATGGGTCACTCACTGAAAACACAAGAGCGGCATATCCGATTTCGCATATCGAGTCAGCAATCATCGAAGGTATCGGTGCAATCCCCCGGAATGTAGTCATGCTGACATACGACGCGTTCGGTGTCATGCCCCCGATTTCGCAGATGACTCCGGAACAGGCGATGTATCACTTCATTTCAGGATACACTGCGAAAGTTGGAGGTACTGAAAAAGGTCTTGGAAACGAACCAAAGACTGTTTTCTCGGCATGTTTCGGTGCGCCTTTCATGGCACTGCATCCGTCGGCATACGCCAAACTGCTGGAAGAGAAAATCAGCAAAAACAATGTTAAATGCTGGCTGATAAATACCGGCATGATCGGTGGAATATATGGTGTGGGATCGCGAGTCAAAATCGCACATACGCGCGCAATGGTTAAAGCTGCGCTCTCAGGACAACTCGACAACGTGAAATATACGACCGAACCGGTATTCGGATTGTCAATACCTGAAACATGTCCCGGCGTTCCCTCGGAACTGTTGAATCCAAGAAACGCATGGGATAATCCTGAAGAATATGACTCGACTGCTCAGAAACTTGCGGAGAGTTTCCGTAAGAACTTCAAGGAATATGAGCAGGATGTGTCGAACGAAGTTCTTCAGGCCGGACCGAGAAATGAATCGATCACGGTCTGACAGTATATCGAGAATGTAGTAACTTAAATCAGGGATGGTATCTGCTACATGGCTGTAGAGAAAATTGCAATTATAACGAGTGGTGGTGATGCGCCCGGTATGAACGCATGTATCAGGGCTGTTGTTCGTACAGCCCTGAAGAAAAAGATGGAAATCTACGGGTACTGGCGTGGTTACAGCGGACTTATCGAGGATGATTTCGTCACCCTCAAACGTTTCGCCGTCTCCAACATAATCCACACTGGCGGCAGTATACTTATATCGTCGCGCAGCAAGGAATTCAGGACCAAAGAAGGCCGTCGCAAGGCGATCGAGAATCTCAAAAAACGCGGTGTGACGGGGTTGGTTGTCATTGGCGGGAATGGCAGCCTGACCGGAGCGCATCTCCTCGGTCAGGAATCTGATATAAGAATCATCGGTGTGCCTGGAACTATCGACAGAGATATATACGGCACGTCTCAGACCATCGGTTTCGACACCGCTGTGAATACCGCCCTCGATGCAATCGACAGGATACGGGATACCGCTTCGGCGATGGAACGCGTGTTTATCATCGAAGTGATGGGTCG
>JAJRZO010000398.1 GCA_024275215.1 Candidatus Zixiibacteriota bacterium
ATCCGAAATCGGCAGTACTTTTGCCTGAACCGGTGCAAGCCAGAGCGGAAACGCGCCGGCATAATGCTCGATCATTACCCCAAAGAACCGTTCGAGCGATCCGAATATTGCTCTGTGTATCATATACGGACGCTTCTGAGTGTTATCAGAATCGGTATAGGTCAGATCAAAACGCTCCGGTAAATTGAAATCAAACTGAATCGTCGAACACTGCCACATACGCCTGAGCGCATCCTTGATGTGAACATCAATCTTGGGACCATAAAACGCACCTGCGCCTTCATCGATTTGATATTTCAAACCGACACGATCTAACGCATTCGCAAGCGATTTTTCCGCCAGCGCCCATCGCTCAGGTTCGCCGACGAATTTCTCCTCAGGTTTGGTCGAAAGAAATATCTCGTACTCCTCGAATCCGAAGACCTTCAGAAAATCGAGAGTCAGTTCAACAACCCCGACGATTTCATCCTCGACCTGATCCGGCGTGCAGAATATATGGGCATCATCCTGAGTGAATGATCGAACCCGGAACAACCCCTGCAACACGCCAGACCTCTCATAGCGATAAACAGTTCCAAGCTCAGCCCATCGAATCGGTAACTCACGATATGAATGCAATGAATGCTTATATATTTCGATATGGAATGGACAATTCATCGGCTTGATCTGGTAAAGATCGCCGTCAACTTCCATCGGGCTGTACATATCCTCACGGTAGAAATCGGTATGGCCTGAAGTCTGCCAGAGATTGAGCCTTGCTATGTGCGGCGAAAAGACCAATTCATAGCCGGATGCCAGATGTTTTTCTTTCCAGTAAGTTTCTATGATATTGCGTACTATAGCACCTTTCGGATGCCACAATACCAGACCACCACCAACCTCATCTTGAATTGAAAACAGGTCGAGTTCCCTGCCGAGCCTGCGATGATCCCGTTTCTTTGCTTCCTCGACCCGTTTGATATAATCGTCGAGGCTCGCTTTGTCCGGATAAGAAACGCCGTAGATGCGCTGCAGCATTTTATTCTCTTCGGAACCGCGCCAGTACGCACCCGCAACAGACATCAGTTTGAATGCCTTGATCTTTCCGGTCGATGGCAAATGGGGACCGCGACAAAGGTCTACGAAAGTATCATGCTTGTAAATCGAAATCACCTCATCTCCAAGCTCAGAGATGAGTTCGAGTTTGTAATCTTCGTTCTTGTCACCGAAAAGTCTGACCGCTTCATCGGACGAGCACTCCTCGCGCTCGAACTTATGATTTGCCTTGATGATTTCACGCATGCGCTTTTCAATTTTAATAAGATCGTCGTCAGTAAATGGCTGCGGTGCGTCAAAATCGTAATAGAAACCTTCATCAATAGGCGGACCGATCGCGAGCTTCGTACCGGGGAAAAGATCAAGGACTGCCTGCGCCATAACATGCGCGGATGAATGCCAGAACACATCCCGGCCTTCTTTGTCATCAAAAGTAAGCAAAGTAATCTCAGCATCAGACTCAATCGGTCTGGTCAAATCGACAACCTCGCCGTTTACTTTCGCGGCAAGGACTTTTTTCGCAAGGCTGTTTGACAGCGACTTTGCCACATCAAAAGGAGTCACACCAGCCTGATATTCTCTGGTGGAACCATCAGGAAATTTTATATCAATCGATTTCACCACAACATCTTTCATTCGTTCACCATAACAAAAACCCCCGGCAGGGGAACATGGTGGGCGATACTGGAATCGAACCAGTGACCTCTTGCATGTCAAGCAAGCACTCTAACCAACTGAGCTAATCGCCCGTAACACGATCGATTAAGTTAATTCACGCCTGCCATGCTGTCAAGCAAAAATGCCTGCAGGACAAATGCCAAAAGAGGTCATCCAACTACTTTCCACATCACAAAGGTATTACCAGTGCACACCAATGTGTGTTCCGTCAATAATACACCAATACACAGCACAACATCATCATCTTTAATACTTCTATCGGATTTTTTTGAGGATTTTTCAGGGCATTGAATCGGGATTCGTGCCGAAGGTTTTAAGCGACATTTGTCTGCGAAATCTAATTGTCCTTAGCCATCCTGACAAATGTCTCGGCTTTGGAGTATTCTTCACGGAGCTGTGCAATTGTTTGTCGAACATCATAGGCAGAAACACCAAGATTGTTCTCAGCCTCTTCGAAAATATCAGTAAGATCAGCATCTTCCTCTTCGTCAACATCAAAGGCACTTACAGCTATCTTGTCTGCCAGACTGATCAGGGATACATTGTTCCATTCTTCACCTGCTTCTGCGGGAGTATGATGATACTGAATTGCATGCCCGATAACATCCGGAAGTTTCCAACGCTGTGCAAACAGGGAACCGAGATCGCAGTGATTGTAATCGAGCAACTGATTCTCCACCTCAAAGGGATCTATCTGCTTTTCCTCCGAAAGTTTCGTCACAGCAGCGAAATCCTCAGGAATATATATGTGCATCAACAGCCTGCCAATATCATGCAACAGTCCGGCTGAGAATGCCTGTTCAGTCTCGACATTACACATCCCAGCGCCCTTGCAGGCAAAGAGCTTCGAACCTACCGCCGTGAGAAGAGAATGGCGCCAGTACTCTTGATGGAACATAGGGTCGAGCTTTTCATCGCCAAAAAACTTGAACACGCCCGTATATAATACCAGTGATCTGACAGCCTCGACACCGAGGACTATGACAGCTTTCTTAATCGATGTCACTTGCTTCGGAAGCCCGTAGTATGCTGAATTCGAGAGTTTGAGTACTTTGGCGCTCATAGCGGCATCTTCTGTGATGATTGCCGCAATATCGAACGCCGATGTCCTCGGATCATTGATAACCTTGTTGATCTGCTGATATACTAACGGTGGAGTCGGCAGATTCGATACTCTGTCGATGATGCCGCTGAGTCTGTCGAGTGGTTGTTTTGTTTCCTGATTAACTGTATTCTTCGTGTTTGTATTCACTCGGAATCATCCTCATTATCGATTTGGTTTATCAGCCTTGACGCAATTTTATCCAGCACCCGGGATGTCAGGTAGTCCCCCGAACGAATTTTCTTTCTTGCATTTTCGATTTTCTTACGCCTTTCGTCTGGAATATCCGAGTTTCTCGGTCCCTGAGGAGGTGACTTATCGACGCTGTCATCGGATCTGTTCAGTGCATCGGAATCCATTATTTTCTCCGCGATTGCCTCTGTGAACGACGGCCTCGTATATACGCCTTCTTCTATCATGCGTCTCACACTGGCAAGTTTTCCCCGACTATTTTCCGAAAAAGCGGACAGCTCGACTCTGTCGCCTTTTCCTTTCGAATAGTTGCGACGAGACCGCTCCATTTCACTAAAACGTTTTCGGAGTATTTCTCCATCGGGGAAAAGCTCTACTCGCATAAGATCAGCTCTGCCTTTTATCCCTTGCCGTCGAGTATGTGTGCTTTTTCAGGACGCTTTCCACGATATGCTGCAAGGTCCTGGCTGTTCTTCAATGTCTCGAGTTCTTCTTTGATTCGAATGTATCGGTCGTTGGCAAATTCTTCGTTGTCTTTAATCATCGACAGGTTCTTCTTGATAAGAGTAGATATGGAGTTCACCAGCTTGCGAACCTCCGGTGAAGTCGCAGCGAGATTGAACAGTTTTCTGTTGCTGTTTCTCAGATTCGCGATTTTCTGTTCACTCTCGGCGATTCGTTTCTTGACATTCTGAATATCATCGTAAACTGACAGGATTTTCTGATCCCTGTCATATTTGAGAATATCCATTTGCTTGTCAATCAGAATGTACAAAGACTGATAGAAACTGTATTCCTCTTTGAGAAACGAGATGAGTCTGTTTTCGAGATCGACTACTTCTTTGTATTCCATTTTACACCTGTACTGATAAAGCGCGTTGTCCACCAGAGGTCTGTTCCTGGTTTTCAACATTGCTTGTTTCTGATATGCCCTGACTGTCTACACCCTGCCATCCATCTTTAAGTCCCGATAATATCTCTCCTATATCCCTGATTATCTCCGGACTTCTCGTGGAGTTGAGAATGTAGAGCTGGCTGATGATAAACGAATACAATGATCCTAATTTTTCTGCGATTTCACCGCCTTTGTCGAAATCAAGCGTTGTATAGAGATGAAAGATGATCCTGTGTACTCTTTCGACACGATCAGCGAAAGCATCCGTTCTTTCGTTATCCAATTCTTCCTGCGCCTGCCTGAGAAACTTCAGCGCGCCGTTATAAAGCAGCAGAATAAGATCCTTCTGCCCCATTCCGGCGACCTGGTTTTTCTGGTAGGTTGCTAATGGGTTTTTCATGTTGTCATCCACCTACATGTGAAGCCGGTCTATTTTTTCCAGTTTGTTTTCAATTGATCGAGTTGCGTATTCAGGAAGCTGGTTTGCGCATTCATCTCTTCGAGGTATTTCTCCAACTCAACATATTTGGTGTAGATAGCCTCTTTGCGGATTG
>JAJRZO010000399.1 GCA_024275215.1 Candidatus Zixiibacteriota bacterium
AAAATATCAATGCGAGTCTTACCCACAAAGTCTGCCACTTCATCCGGAACAATATCCGCCGATCCATCGGCTTTCGTCCTTCCAAAGCCACGGACATCAGCGACCGACATCCCACTGAGTCCTTCAAGTTTATGAAGAGCCAGAGTCACTTTCGCCAGCTTGTGAGGTTTGATAAAAGCAACGACTACTTTCATGATTCTTACTCCTTGTTTCCAGTCTGTGCCGGTTTAGCTTCCGGGTACTTGGCAAACCAGCGGTAAATCGACGGTATGACCAGCAGTGTCAGGATGGTTGATGTGATCAATCCACCGACAACTACAATAGCAAGTGGACGCTGCACCTCGCTTCCTACGCCACTGGAGAAAATGAGCGGAGCCAGGCCAAAGCCAGTCGTCATAGCAGTCATCAGCACAGCCCGCAAACGAAGCGACGCGCCTGTGACCGATGCCTCATCGTAAGACCGGCCATCCCGTACAAGTTGATTGAGGTATGTCACAAGAACCATCCCGTTCTCGAGCGCTATTCCGAATAGCGCAATAAAGCCGACTGAGGCCGGAACCGAGAGATTCTCCCCTGTCATCCAGAGTCCAACAATACCTCCAACCAGTGCGAGAGGAATATTCAGCAATATCAGCAAAGAATTCTTAAGCGAACCGAAGCTCGAATACAGCATCAGGAATACAAGCAGCAATGTCGCTGGAATAACGACCGCAAACCGTTTGTTTGCCTCCTGCTGTAATCGAAACTGGCCTCCCCATGTAACAAGATAACCGGGCGGCAAATCTACCTGTTTGTCAATCGCCGCTTGTGCTTCCTCTACAAAAGAACCTATGTCACGTTCGGCAACATTACACTGGATCGTAATAAACCGCTGATTGTCTTCACGAGTTATCTGACGCGGCCCGATTATCTCTCGCATGGTCACGAGTTGTTCAAGAGGTACCCACGCCCCCGACGGTGCTTTGACAAGGATGTCGCCAATCTGTTCAGGAGTACTCCTGTGCTCTTCATGATAGCGAATCAGAATATCGTAGCGACGAATACCTTCAAAAAGCTGCCCGGCTTTAGCCCCCCCGACAGCCGCCTGAATTGTTCGCTGAACATCCTCGACATTTATTCCGTATCTGGCAATCGCCTCCCGATCAACAGTAATCAGAAGCTGTGGTGTGCCTGATATTTGATCGACTTGGACATCGACAGCTCCACGAACAGTCCCTATTACTTCGGCAACGCGATCCGCCTGCTCCCTCAGGACAGTCAGGTCTTCACCAAACAGTTTTATGGCCAACTCCGCCCTGATACCTTCAAGCAATTCGTCAACAGTCATCTCGATCGGTTGAGTAAAGCTGGTCAGCACACCCGGAATCTCGCCAAGCTGGTCGCGAATGTAGTCCTGCAACTCTTCCTGAGTCTCACCGTGAATCCATTCATCATTGTCCTTGAGCAGAATATACATCTCTGCGCTGTTGACAGGATCAGTATGTGCACCGACTTCACCGCGACCAATTCGCGTCACAACGCCGGTGATCTCGTCAATTTTCATTAGTCGGCGCTCAACTATCTGAGCCATACGCGTAGATTCAGTGAGGGCTATTGAGGGAGCCATCGTAAGCCGCAGCACAATTGTTCCCTCCTGAAGCGATGGAGTGAACTCTGAACCCAGTTGAGGAAAAACGGCCGCTCCGATTATCAGGAGGGTAACAGCAACTGCTACCGCAAACCAGCGACGCCTGACAAAAAACTGAATCAGCGGCCTGTACGGCATCATCAACCACTTGATTAGACCACGTTCAGCGGCTTTTCCGACCTTTTGCTCAGATTCAGGTTTTTTGGTTCTACGCATGAGTATCGATGACAGCACAGGCGCCAGAAAGATAGCAAACAATAATGATCCGAGCATGGCGAATGCAACTGTGTATGCTAATGGCCTGAAGGTTTTACCTTCAACACCCTGAAGAGTGAAAAGCGGGATAAACACAACAATGATAATTGTGATAGCAAATATGATCGGCCGACCCACTTCACTGCAAGCTCTGCCAATAATATGAAGTCTCGACTCAGAAGGATCAGCCTCATGTAGTTTGCGTTCGATGTTTTCCACGATTACAATTGTGGCATCTACCAGCATCCCGATTGCAATTGCCAGACCTCCCAGAGACATGAGATTTGCTGACAAATCGATTCGCCGCATCAGGATCGCCGCGAACAGAATTGAAAATGGAATCGCTGCGGCAACAACAATGCTTGGTCGAATGCCACCCATGAAAACAAGCAAAACAAGTACAACGAGAAAAATACCAAAAAGCAAAGCGCTTGTAACAGTAGCGACGGCAGCCTCTACAAGACTTTTCTGCTCATAATAAGGCACAAGACGAATTCCTTCGGGGAGCATCTTGTTGATCTCCTCCATCTTCTGCTCGACCTGACCTATTACCGTAGAGGAATTAGTACCGTATAATTTCACAACCTGACCTGATACTATTTCCTTAATGCCATTGTGGGTTTGCAATCCTCTGCGAATAGCACCGCCTACCTTGATCTCCGAGACCTGACCAAGATAGATAGGTGTGCCATCCACGGATTTAACGACAATGTTTCTGATATCTTCCAGAGTGGTTACAAGACCGATCGACCGAACGATATACTCCTCAGAGTTTCTCTCCAGGAACTGAGCGCCAACATTCAGGTTGTTGGCAATAAGTGTTTCGATCATTTCCTGCAGTGAGATGTCATACCGAAGAAGTTGTTCGGGATGCAGGATGACATGAAACTGTTTCTCATATCCACCGATACCCAGAACCTCAGTGACACCGGGGACAGTCTGAAGATTGAACTTGACCACCCAGTCCTGAATACTGCGGAGTTCCTCAAGACTGTAAGTTCCGGTCGTATCCTCCAGATAGTAGAAAAGAACCAACCCCATACCTGTCGAAATAGGCCCCATCTCCGGCTCTCCAAAGCCTTCAGGAATTTGTTCTCTTGCCTCCTGAAGTCGCTCTCCGACCAGCCGTCGAGTGAAGTATATGTCCATGTCGTCTTCAAAGTAGATGTTGACGACTGACAAACCGAAATTCGATATTGATCGAATCTTGGTAACACCGGGCAGGCCATTCATCGCCGTTTCTACCGGATAAGTCACATACTTTTCGATCTCCTCCGGAGCA
>JAJRZO010000400.1 GCA_024275215.1 Candidatus Zixiibacteriota bacterium
AAGCGACGATTTGCCATGATCGAGATGTCCCGCTGTTCCGATTGTTTAAAGCATCAGGATCTGAGAACCTCCCTGATCGCCCCGATCAAAAGTTCGTCTTCATCTTTGAGGACCGCTTTCAAATCGAGTACGAATTTGTCACCGACTATTCGCCCTATCACAGGCAGATCGCGCAATCTGAATTTGCGCGCTAATTCGTCGGGCGATATGTGAGATGGAAGCTGTATTCCAAACGATGGGAGTTCCTCTTCCGGGGCCGAGCCTCCACCTACAAGCGCCTTTGTTTCGACAACGGCGGCATCGATACTACCTGCTGCAAGGTCTTCGCAGATTCTGTCAGCACGCATCCGAAGCAACTCGGATTGAGATGTAAGCATTTCAGCGGCAGGAATATCACTTAGATGCTTCCCATTCAGGTATGACAGCACTGTCTCTTCGAGCATCAGGAGTGTCGTCTTGTCTGTTCTGAATGCACGATACATGGGATTCGCCTGAAGCTTTTCAATCGCCTCCGACGATCCGAGTATAATCCCAGCCTGAGGACCGCCAAAAAGCTTGTCACCAGAAAAACAGATCAAGTCAGCTCCTGATCCGAGTGCATTGGTGATTGAAGGCTCATCTTTGGCTCCATATTGATCGGGCGGCATCCAGCTTCCCGAACCGAGATCATACATGACTGGGATATTCTTTTCCTTGCCGAGAGCGGCGAGCTTTTTCGCATCGACAGATTCGGTGAATCCGGTAATCTTAAAATTCGACCAGTGAATTTTTGCGATCAGGCCGGTGTCAGGATTGACAGCGTGTTCATAGTCATTAAAGGAAACTTTGTTTGTCGTACCAATCTCTTTGAGCAATGCGCCGCTTGCTTTCATCACATCAGGTATGCGAAATCCACCGCCAATCTGGATCAACTCGCTGCGCGAGACGATACACTCTTTGCCCTTGCAATATGTATTCAGGATCAGGAATACCGCCGCGGCGTTATTATTGACCATACATGCAGCTTCAGAACCTGTCAGAAGCGCAAATAGTCTGGAAACATGCTTACCGCGCTTGCCACGCTTGCCGGGAATTATATCGTATTCAAGATTGCTGTAACCCGACAGCCTGTCAGCAAGAGCTTCCGCGCGTTTTCTGCCAATCGGCGAACGCCCAAGATTTGTATGCACGACAATACCAGTCGCGTTGATCACTCGTGTGAAAAAACTGAATCGCTCTGTGTCGAGACGATTCTCGATTTCTTTCCTGATATCCTCGCCTTGAACTAAGTCACCTTTGCTGAGAGTTTTACGATATTCATCGAACACCGTTCTCACAACACCAAGAACGTAGGGTCGCGATAGTGAATCTACATATCGCGCCAGAAACTCCGACGCGAGCACCTGTTCGACCTGTGGTATATCTGACGGCTTTGTCAGTTCTTTATCGAATATATCTTTTGTCATGGAACAGAATATAATCGGGTGTCGGCTGACAAACAAGTTATAACCGGCTCATAATAAAGCGGAAGGGGAAGGAATCGAACCCTCCGCGCCTTTATGGGGCGCCAACGGCTTTGAAGGCCGCGGAGGCCACCAGGCCTCATCCTCTTCCACGCCGAATATACGGATTGATCACGGAAGGTCAAGCGATCTTGGCAGACCTGACAAGTATCAGTTTAGTAGATGAATGGGATAAGCCTTTTAGTTGTCCTAGCCCACTCTTCGTACTGCTCTCCATAACTTGCTCTCAGGTACGTACTCAAAGACGGTATGAATGCAAAGATAAATGCCGCAGTAAGCACCAATGGAATGAATATCGACCAGGGATTTCTGGTAATAACTGCCCACGCAGTTACCCAAAGCATATCGCCAAAATAGTTGATATGTCTTGCATATCTGAATAGACCCCGAGTGTATAGCATTCCCGCATTTGCCGGATTGTCCTTGAATCTTTTGCGCTGTAGTTCAGAGAATGTGTTTAGGAAGGATCCAATTACGAAAACGATAATAGCAGCGATATCCAATATATGAATATTCTCAGTCGAAGATAATCCCAATAATGTGAAACCAACTTGGTACACCAATACTGCAAGAAGCACACCGCCGAGTTCATTCCAGTCAAATTTGCGCCTGAGAACGTAAAAGAGTCCAAGGCACATTCTGAGGAAAAGGACTGCTCCGAATGAGATCAGTATCAAATGACGGGAGACATTCCCATGAGCTTCACCACTTCCACGGATCCACGCTGGGATTGTCGCACTCCCCGCACCGGACAAGAGCCAGATCGATATGACAAGAAATGCCAGATGTGCCAGTGTGCACACAATTCTGGGCAGATTAGATGTTTCCTGTTGCCCGTGCATTTTCACTCACGCCACCAATCTGGAGGTGATTCATGGCTTGATCGCTCCCGACGCCGGTGGATAGCACTCGTCTCAACCCCACCTTTTTGGTTGGCAGGCTTAGCAATGCCCGCAAAAATGACTAAAACGCCGAGAACCCGCTGTCAGCCCAGTAATCATCCTTGAGGGATTGCTGTTGTGTCAACAGGGCACGATAATGGCCATTCTCCCATTCGGCAAGTTCTTTATAAAACTGTCTGACCTCAGGGTCAGTGGCTTCCTCGGCACGGTCCATATAGAAATTCATCGCATCTTTTTCGAGCTGGATTCCGGTAG
>JAJRZO010000401.1 GCA_024275215.1 Candidatus Zixiibacteriota bacterium
CACAAGGCTATAATCTTACATACATTTTTGCTCACGGCATGGTCGATGGTTTCGTGTCGAAATCGAGCGGATACAACCAGTGGCCAAAGTCCTATGTTTTCACAAGGGAATCCGCACCGGATGGTCATGGCACACTTGCAAATCTTACCAACTACGACAAATTCGGAATTGTCTATTCGATCGGATGCAACAATGGCGCGTTCGATATGGATTCGCCACCGTTTGACAATACTTATCCATGCGTTGCCGAGAAGCTGCTGACAGATTCGCTGTCGGGAGCAACCGCGTTCATAGGACATTCGAGATGGGGATGGGTTTCAAGTTCATACAAGCTTGTCGAAGAATTCAATGACTGTATATTCGGCACGGATAACCGTATTGCTGTCGCCAATGATTACTCCAAAACAGATTATCACTACCTTCGAGATATTGTATACGGGTTGAATGTCTATGGCGATCCGGCGCTCAGAGTATGGACAGACGAACCGAATGAGCTTGAACTGTCTGTACCTGGAACACTGGATGTTGGAGAGAATACATTCACTGCGATGATCAGTTCTGCGGGACAATCTGTAGAATCAGCAGTTATAACTGTGACATCGAATGGCGATTGTCTCTTTCATGGTCTGACCGAATCCGATGGCACAATCGATATATCATTCTATCTTGAAGCCGATTCGTCGGTGATAATCACGGCGAGTAAATCGGGATATTTGCCGGTCGAGACAGAATTGTCGGAATCGATGTCACTCGACGCGGGTGATGACCTAAACGATGGTGGAATATTACCAACGCAATACAAGCTTGAACAAAATTATCCCAATCCATTCAATCCGACGACTACTATTTCTTTCACGATTCCGAAGTCATCTGATGTCAGCATCGAAGTAATCAACCTGACCGGACAATTAGTTTTCACGACCGGGGTTCGCCATTTTCAGACAGGCAGTCACGAGGTCGAAATCAATGCTTCAGGATGGTCAAGCGGCATATATTTCTATCGTATCAAAGCGAGCGGATTCACCGATGTCAAGAAGATGATTCTCTTGAAATAATAACTCGTGAAATCGCCAGCCAGACGCAACGCAGCATTCCAGACAAAGCCAACAGAATTGCAATCAGGATATTCTGAACAATATATCGTCCCCCACAATAGTGCTTGAAGAAATACTTAACAAAACCATAATGCGAACGGAGAATCTTTCTGAATGGAACCTGCCTGAGTGACTGCCCGCAAGTGTGAATGACACTCGTGTCCGGCGTGAACAGAATCTTACCACCCGCATCAGCAATTCTCTTGCAGTAGTCCACGTCGTTAAACAACAATCTGAACCGCACATCCAGCACGCCGACCTTGTCTATCACATCACGCCTCAGTATAATAGCCGAATAATAAGGCTGCTCGACAAGTCTCTCCTCATCGTGCGAAAAGCCACCCATTTTCCATCGGGAGAAACGATCCGATTGCGGAAAGAGATATGACAGCAACAAATGGTGATAGATGATGTCAGAATGACGGGGAAGCCTCCGGCATGATTTCTGAATCGTTCCATCAGGATTCAATAAACGCGGAGCGACAGCCGTCAACTCAGAATTATGAGTCAGCTTGTCCATAAGAACAACTATTGTATCAGGTTGAACCTCAGTATCCTGATTTAGTAAGAATATAAATTCACCATCAGTAGCAGCCAATCCAAGATTGACAGACGCGGCATAACCAAGGTTCTTGTGGTTCGTGATGATTTCCACATCGGGAAACTCCGCCCTCACGATTTCACCTGCACCGTCCGGTGATGCGTCATCAATGACGATGACCTGCAACTCAGTTTCGGTTTTCGACTTCAGCACACTGCGCAGGCATCTGCCGACAACATCTCGCCCAAGATAGAGTGGAATAATCACAGATACGCGCATCAGCGAATCGCTCTCCTGAGTACGACATCCATCTTGTCAGCTATCCGAGACCAACTGTACTCGTCAATACCATCCCTCTTTTCGACAACAGCATGTGGAGCAGCGACAAGATCAGATAATCGTTCCTGCAATGTGTCGAGTGTTGCCGCATCGATCAGGATAGTCTGGTCAAACGATGACAGCAGATTCCAGACAGAACTACCCTGCGGAACCACACCGATCACGGGTTTGGGTTCGCGAAGAGCTTCATATATCTTACCCGGTATCGTAAGCTCCAGATGTGAATCAGGCGCAAGTGTCACAAGGCTGGCGTCGCATTCATGTAAAGCTGATACTGCGTCGGCATGATCGACATAGCCATGAAATATCACATGCGAGCCGGTCGGATCGATCTCCCGGATTTGTTGCTCAATCCAATTGCTAACTACGCCAAAGACATGCACCTGAATATCATGCTTTCCCGCAATGCCAATAAGTGTTTCAAACAACCGGGGAACATGTGTCAAACCATTCAAACTTCCGCAATATGCGATACGAAATGCGCTGTCATTCGATGTGATCGACTTCGATTCAGCAAACATGGTATCGTCATATCCGTTGGGGACAAGATGAATCTCCGGAATTTCATATTTAGTCTCGGTGTGGAGGCTTTCCATGTGTCCGGGGGAAACCACCGTAAGCGCACCGGCATTGCGGTAGATCGATTTTCTGAGATTGTCATACAAACGCTTGTGCAACGATGTCTTGAAATTCAGCATTGACTGAGAGAACCAGACATCGCGGAAATCAGCAACCCAACCGATGTTGTAACGCTTACTAATGTGAGAACCTACAATATGAATCGATGGCGGCGGCGAACTTGTCAGGACAACATCGGGTTTTGCCCTCTCGATAATAGCAGGCAATGAACGAATCATATTCAGCGCGGCGATAACTTTGTTGTCAGGCAGCATCAGCCATCCAGACAGACCCGTCATTGTTCCCGGTGAATTTTTATCAGACGATGTACGCCTGAATGCCCGCACTAAAGATGGTGGTGCGAGTGGATTGACACGGTGAATCGTCACATCACTCGGAACCTTGTCAAGCAGTGTCTGATCATAAGCAGGATAGTCAACGGGTCGTACAGTCTGGACTGTGACATTCCATCCGAGCGCTGAAAGATGCCGCACAAGATATGTCGCACGCTGAACCCCACCCATTCCAAGAGGCGGAAAATAGTATGTGACATACAGAAGATTATTTCGCTGCTTTGTTGACAATACTCTCGAATGCCCTTTCGATTGTAGCCATGTTATATTCCCAGACTGCTCGTGATCTGATCGTCGCTTTGTTAATGACTGCTGCTCTGTCTCCAAGTTCTCTATCGCTTGCGGCTCGAAGCAAACTGGAGGCGAGCGCATCTATGTCACCGGAAGGAAATGTCAATGCTGTTACAGAATCCTCCACCCATTCCAAATTACCGGGAATGTCAGTAACAACTGGAAACGCTCCCGCCGCCATCGCTTCGAGGAGCGAAACTGATGTCGAATCGGATTTAGAACAGGAAACATATATATCTGCCGACCGGAGCAGCTCTTCATATTCGCCTCCGGCTTTGAATCCGGCAAATTCAACGCTCTCAAGCCCAAGTTTTGCAGCGATAGATTCGAGCCGATCACGTTCGGAACCTTCGCCGCAAATCACACATCGATATTGTGGAAGTTTATTTTTCAGTCTAACCAGAGCGTGCAACAACAATTGGACATCGTATAACGGTTCGAGCCTTCGAGTCGAAAGAATCGTTAGCGGCGCGTTACTGCCTTTCTCTGTTGAACTACTGATTCGCTTTAGTTGCTCCGAAGGGATACCCATCGGCTGAGTGACAAATTCAGCATCGAAATCGCCCATATCCTGCGCGGCTTTTGTCATATACATACTGTCAGATGTTATCAGATCGGCATTGCTCAGCACCCACCGTACACGTGCGCGATGAAGTCTTGATTTTGCAGGCGATATGAGAACATCTGACCCCCACAGCGAAACAGCGATGGGTTTGAAGCCTGTCGCTATCGCGAGCACACCA
>JAJRZO010000402.1 GCA_024275215.1 Candidatus Zixiibacteriota bacterium
GAAAAAACTTCCTTCACAAATTGGACTTTGCCTATACACTGAAGCCAGTTACGCCTCTAACATGCAGTAGCATAACGGCTTGTGGCTGTTTGTGGCGTCGTGTTACTGTTGGCATTACAATTGCGTAGTGACTGTCAGGAGCAGTGCCATGAGTAATATTGTACGAGATGCAATAATTAACAAGACGAACTTGCCGGCCCTGAAGCGGATGATGGATTTGACTGCTTTCAGGCACAAGCTGATTGCGTCAAACATCGCCAATGTTACGACACCGGGTTATAGAAGTCAGTCGATAGACTTCGATTCGGAGTTGCGCAAGGCTACTGGTGCGAAAAGTTCCCGGCTTGTAGTTACCGATCCGAAGCACATACCTGTCGGCTCGGCAAGAAACGAAGGGCCGAAGGTCAGACTCTCTGAACCAAGTGAGAATACGACCTCCGTAAATGATGTAGATATTGACAGGGAAATGGGTGATCTGGCGCAGAACAGTCTCCTGTTTGAGTTGGAAGCGAAACTCGCGGGGAGCAAGTTCAAGGCGATCAAGTCAGCTATTCGCGGTCGGAAAATCTGACATGAGTGGAAAGTGCGATGAGTGACATTTTTTCTTCTTTGAAAATATCTGGATCTGGGATGTCTGTTCAACGAATGAAAATGAACGCGACAGCCGAAAACATCGCAAATGCCGAGACAACCAGAACTCCTGATGGCAAGCCATATCGCCGCAAACAGGTTTTGGTGAATGCGGTTGAGCATCCTGTTTCGTTTTCGGGAGAACTTGGCAGGGCAAGAATACATCTCGCTCAGACTAATCCCGCTCATAGATCGACATCGGTCCGTCGTACCGGCGGCACTCTTAACGTGGCGGAAGCAAGTTCTGAAGTGCGCTCAGACAGATCGGGTAAGTTCAAGATGGTGCATGATCCGTCTCATCCTGATGCCGATGCGGATGGTTTTGTTGCAATGCCGGATATCAATGTCGTGACTGAAATGGTGAACATGATGGTAGCGGCGAGAGCATTCGAGGCAAATGTCACTGCGGCAAAAGCCACAAAGGATATGATCTCCGAATCAATGGATATTTAGGAGGCCCTGTGAAGATACAGTCTGATCCTTTACAAGTATACAGGGACATAGCGTCTCAATTCATGAGAGCCAGGTCATCTGCGATGACAGATGGAGGCAAACTTAGAGAAAACAATTCATCTGTCAGTGCTGATGCAGAGATCGGTGGAGCAAGTTTTCTCGATTACTTGTCAGGAGCCGAACGGAAGTTTCTTTCTGAAGTGTTTGCTGCAAATACGAGAAGATCAACGCGAGGGGCGAATGCTTCTGCAGCCCGTACTCTCGGCAGGAATCTGGATGTGAAAGCATGAGTTCTTTCAAGATCAATCCGATAGGTCGTCTCTCGTCACTGCCTGCGCTCGACAAGCTTAGTGAAACGAAAAAGGCTGGCGGAGAATCATTCGGAACAATGCTGAAATCATTCGTCAAAGATGTCAACGATCTTCAAATGGAATCGAGTGATATTGAAAAGAAGTTCATGGCAGGTGAAATCACGGATGTTCATCAGGTAATGCTTGCATCCGAAGAAGCCTCGGTTGCATTTGAATTGCTCATGGAGATCAGAAATAAACTTCTCGATTCATACAGAGAAATCATCAGGACACCAGTGTAGGTAGATACATAGCATGGATATTTTAAGACACGCATTCAATCATTTTTCAGCAATTGTCAGGAGCATGACCGGTTCACAAATGATTCTGATAGTATCATTTGTTGCCGCACTTGTAGTTGCTTCGCTTTTCCTGTTCGGTGTCTTTCAGAGCATAACATATGTCACGCTCTACAAAGACCTTGATAGCGCCTCAGTTTCTGAAGTGCTCGAAAAGCTCGATGAAATGAATGTCTCTTACAAAATTGCTGATGGCGGCACCACCGTAGAAGTTCCCTCGAGTTCTGTCTACAAAGCGAGGATAAAACTCGCGGCTCAGGGACTACCCAAGTCGGGAACTGTCGGTTACTCGCTTTTCGACCGGACTAATCTTGGCATGACGGAGTTTCTTCAGAAAGTAAATTTCCGTCGTGCGCTTGAGGGTGAACTCGCAAAGTCGGTTATGGAACTCTCGGAAGTTGAAGCTGCGAGAGTGCATGTTGTTATTCCGGAGGATCATCTCTTTGAGGAAGACAAAGAACCCGCGACTGCATCTGTGCTTGTGAAGCTTTCCACAGGCGGCTCTCTTACAAAACGACAGATCAGGGGAATATCGCATCTGATTGCGTCGTCAGTGGAAGGCTTGTCTCCCGATAATATATCTATAGTCGATTACGACGGTAATCTGTTGACACAGGCAGGCGGCGGGGACGAAATTGCTTTGCTTTCGAGTTCTCAGCTTGAACTTCGACAAAGCGTGGAGAAATATCTCGAGCGCAAAGCACAGAGTCTTCTTGATAATTCGTTAGGGGCAGGGAAGTCGATTATCAGAGTTACCGCCAAACTCAATTTCGATCAGGTCGAAAAAACATCTGAGACATATGATCCTGACAATCTTGCTGTCAGGAGCGAGGAGCGCACGACAGAAACTAATTCTGACGCCAGCTCTAATGGTCTTGATTCATCGAGTTCGCAGAATGCGAGCAATGTCGAGACAACAGTAACAAATTATGAAGTGAACAAAACGATTCAGCGCGTTGTCAACTCTGTCGGAGGCATCGAGAAACTAACTGTAGCGGTGCTCGTTGACGGTAGTTATGAAATGGCTCCCGGCAAAGATGGCGAGGAGGTGTTGCAGTACAAACCGAGGAGTACTGAGGAACTTGGCAGAATCTCAGCGATTGTGAAAAATGCTGTCGGTTTCGACGACACACGCGATGACAAAATCGAAGTGATGAATATGCAGTTCGAGGATAAAAGTCTTGTTGAAGATCAGAAGAGACTCGATGAAATTGCTACGCGGACTTTCTATGTTGACGTTGGCAAAAAAGTCCTGATGGTGATAGGTGGGATTCTTCTATTCCTGTATGGCAAAAAGAAAGTCAAGAAAACTCTTAAAGCGTTCTTTAAGTATATGCCATCGCTTCCGACTCCGGCGCCACCTCCACCACCCGAAGAAGCTGCGCCTGTGCTCCAGCCGCAGAAAGCGAGACTTGTCGATCAGATGAAAAAAACAGCCGAAGAAAAGCCGGATGAAATTGCCCGTGTAATCCGTACAATAATGACTGAGTAATACAACATGCCGGTTAAATACGAAGAACTGACAAACACACAAAAAGCTGCCATTGCGTTGATCGCATTTGGCACTGAGACTGCATCAGAGGTTCTCAAAGACCTGAATGAAGGTGACCTCGAAAAACTTACTGTCGAGATCGCCAATATGCGTGATGTACCGTCAGAAATCGAGGATAAAGTCATCGAGGAATGTCATGAGATATTCATGGCAAGACAGTACATATCGCAGGGCGGTATTGATTTCGCCAGGGATATTCTCGAAAAAGCGGTGGGAAAAAACAGAGCTGTAGGGTTACTAAATAAGCTTGAGAGTTCTTTGATTACATCAGGGTTCAATCTGCTTAAAAATATCGACCCCAAACAGCTTGTCCAGTTCATCCAGAATGAACATCCACAGACGATCTCACTGATCCTGACACAGTTGACTGCACAGCAATCCGCCGCAGTTCTTTCTGAACTGCCTCCCGAGCTTCAGTCAGAGGTGGCTTTGCGAGTAGCCACGATGGAGAAGATTTCTCCTGAGATTCTCAAACAGATCGAGAGTACACTGGAGTCGCACTTTGCAAGCAGTGCGATGCGAGACCTTTCTGTCTCAGGCGGTGCGAAAGCGATTGCAGACATACTCAATCTTGTGGAGACATCCGCTGAGAAGAATATCCTTCAGACACTTGAGGCTGAAAATGCGGAATTGGCGGCTGAGATCAAAAACATGATGTTCGTCTTTGAAGATGTCGTTCTTCTTGATGATCGTTCTGTTCAGCGGCTTCTCAAGGAAGTGGAAACGAAAGATCTTTCGATTGCGCTCAAGGCAACATCCGACGAGGTCAGGAGCAAGATATACTCAAATGTCTCTGAGCGTGTTTCGGTAATGATCAAAGAAGAAATGGAATTCATGGGACCGATGAGACTTTCGGATGTGGAAGCTGCCCAGCAGCGGATTGTCGAATCAATACGCAGACTTGAAGAGGAAGGGCAGATTGTTATCTCAGGTCGTGGTGGAAAGGAAGATATCGTTGTCTAACCTTCTCAGCAGGGTTCGCGTCTCTGACGAGAAGTTTACAATCGGTCCGAGAGACGATGAAATAGCCGCCCCTAAGTATGTCCTTGAAGAAGAGTACAATGATCTTCTTAAACGATCCGGAATCGAGAAGGAAGAAGCATACAGGAAAGGATACGACGAAGGGCGCAAATCTGGCCTCGAAGAAGGAAAGCGGGAAGCACGACAAGTCGCCGATAATTTCAACCGGCTCGTTTGTGACATCGAAGAACAGCGGGTAGAACTTTATCGGCAGGCTGAATCAGAAATAATAGAA
>JAJRZO010000403.1 GCA_024275215.1 Candidatus Zixiibacteriota bacterium
GACGGCGGTGGCGCGGTTAATATTGTGCCAGAACTGGCTATAGGGCGGTTTAATGTGCGGATGCTCGAAGAAGATGATCAGGTCTGGATAACGGATAGGCTCGGCGAATTGGTGGCGGCAGCCAATGCCGAGGACGGTATGTCTGCGGAGCTTACGGGCGGCTTTACGCGCCCGCCCAAACCTATGGCACCGGCTAATGCGCTTATGTTTGATTGGGTTAAGCGGGCAGGCAATGCCCTTGGCCTGGACATTAAATGGAAGCCAAGCGGCGGTGTCTGCGAGGGTAATAATTTATGGGCGAGCGGTTGTCCCAATGTGGATACGCTCGGTGTGCGCGGCGGGGAAATCCATTCTGACTGGCAGCTCTCGCAATTCTACATCTTTGGCGAAACTCTTCGGACTCACTGCAGGTGGTAAGGACAAATCCGGGTGGAATTTGATGCTTACGCCTCTGACTCCGGGGGATGAATGTCTTGGGCTACTCCTGCTGCCAATGGATCGTAACGACTCAGATACAAGTACGCCCGAAATGGATGCTGTTCACCTTGCTTCTGACCAGGTAGCCTCTGCGCTGGCCTCTGTTTTCCTGTGCAAAGAGATGAAAGCTGAACGCTCGTATCTCACGCAGCAAGGCAGGAAATTGAGCGGGTTGATCAAGAAATACGAGCAGGAATTGGTAGAATACTCTGCGCTACAGACGATAGAAGACTCAATCTACGGCAGTTTTGAACTCGATGCGGTTCTTGAACAGGCAGCAGATGCTATCCTGAAACTCAGCAGAGCGGAGAAATGTCATATTATATGTACCGACGCAAAGAGCAGGATTCCTCTCTCCTGGTCGGCAACAGGCAGGTCTGCGAAAAAAATCAAGAAGCTTGACCCTGCACTGATTGAACTGTTCCGAACAATCAACCCGAGACGGACAATAGTATCGCTGGATTCATCTGACGCGCGCCGGTTCGACAACAAAGTTGCAAGCTATCTCAAACGGAATAATGTCAGCCGTGTGGACCTTATACCGTTACGATGCTGCCGAAATCATCTCGGAGTCATAGCCCTCACTTACTCGCAGAAACAGGATCCACTGTCGCCGTCGCAGAAAAGAATCTATCGCAATGCGGCGAGCAGGGTAACTGAAGCCATACAGATGGCAAACCTTTACGACAAGATGAGGTCATACTCTGAGAATCTCAAAGAACGGAATGAGCATCTCTCTGTCCTGTTCGATCTCGCGAGAGAGTTCTCGACAACTTTCGACCTCCAGCAAACTCTGAGATTTGCAGTGAATACATTTGTCAGGCGACTCGACGCTGATCGTGCCGCAATCCTGATTGTTGATCCTGAAGACGAGAGCCGCATTCATATTGAGAACGCAGCCAAACCCGGGACAGGCACCCCCGCGTTTGATGTCAATAAACTAATGAAGGACCAGGCTGAATTCAAAGAATATCTGAAAGCAGGCAGAATCCGTATTGCTGAAGACATTTCGCGTTTTGAAATCAAGAGCAGCTATTCCCGACAGTATTTCGATCAAATCGGCCTGAAATCAGCAGCGGCTATCCCCTTGATTTCACGCGAACACGGGCTTGGATTACTTTTTCTGGGATATGTTCGTGATTATAAGAAATTCGATGAACGCGAGAAACACCTGTTTGAGACGTTTGGGAGCCTGATAGCAACTGCGACAGAGAATTGTCGACTGATGGATTTCATATCCGGGAAATACCGTCGCGCCGGATGGCTGACATCGAGAGTGTTTGAGGCGCATGAAGAGGAACGCAGGAAACTGGCGCGGAATCTTCACGATCATATCGGCGCCGGTCTGACGCTCCTCCGCATCAACCTTCAGATGGCGAAAAAGGCAATGGACTCAGATAATGCCATCCTGAGAAGAGAGTTGCTCGACCTTGACAGAAAGCTTGGTGAGATGATTACGATCGTCAGGGATTTAACTATCGATCTGAGACCGCCTATGCTTGATGATCTGGGACTGATTCCCGCTCTGACATGGTATATGGATCTCTTCTCGAAACGATCACGCATAAAAATTAAGTTCATTAACAATTTCAGATTCAACGAGAGACTCCCGGATCAAGAGACACTAATATATCGAATAGTTCAGGAAGCTCTCACCAATGTTGCGAAGCATGCCGGGGCAAGCAGGGTTGAGATAAGGATATCGAGCAGGAGTTCCTATTGCGAGTTGACTATAGCAGACAATGGACGCGGTTTTGATCTTAGCATACTCGACAAGGAAAGCGCCAGGACAGGCGGTTTCGGGCTCCTGAGCATCCGCCAGCAAATCGACAGCCGTGACGGCAGGTTTGAAATCGTAAGCGCTCCGGAAAAAGGTACCCGACTGAAAGTGAGGATGTCGTGGATACAATAAAAACGGTAAAACTTCTGCTCGTTGATGATCATTTGATCCTGCGACAGGGTATACGAAAAATGCTTGAAGAACACGAAGGTATTGAGATTGTCGGTGAGGCTTCGGATGGCAGGCAAGCGTTGTCGCTTGTCGAGAAACTTAATCCGGACATCGCCATTCTGGATATTGCCATGCCGGGGCTCAATGGTCTTGAGACATCTCGCCAGATTCAAGCTCATC
>JAJRZO010000404.1 GCA_024275215.1 Candidatus Zixiibacteriota bacterium
GTTGTTTATCATATAAACTCTATATCAAGCAAAGCGAAACTGACGGTCAAGGTCAATCTCCCGACTGAAAACCCTGGGATTGACTCGATCTGCGATATATACCGCGCAGCGGACTGGTTTGAGCGCGAGATTTGTGAATTATACGGAATCAATGTGAAGAATCACCCTGATCTGCGACCTCTTCTCTTACCGGAAGACTGGGACGAAGGGCCGCCGATGCGCAAAGGCTGGACAGGCAGGGATTTCATTATAAAGCCTGAGTGACGCACGAATATGGACGACATTACTGAATCTGTGAACGGACAACTGATTTCGACTGACTCGGGTTTCGATACCCAGGAGTTCTTTGTCAATATGGGGCCGCAGCACCCGTCAACTCACGGTGTATGCAGGCTGCTTCTGACGATGGACGGCGAGGTTGTCAAGGCTTGTCAGCCGCATATCGGGTATCTTCACAGAGCTATCGAGAAGATTTCAGAGAACCGCACTTACGCGCAGATAATTCCGCTCACTGACAGGTTTGAATATCTGATGTCGATGGCGTGCAACTGGGTCTTCTGCCTTGGCGTCGAGAAAATCGCTCAGGTGGAGATTCCGGAGCGCGCAGAACACATCAGGGTGATAATGGTCGAGTTGAACAGGATTGCATCTCACCTTGTATGGCTCGCGACATTCGCACTTGATCTCGGCGCAATCACTCCATTTCTATACTGTCTGCGTGAACGCGAATACATCATGGATCTGTTCGAATCGACATGCGGACAGCGTCTTCTTTACAATTATATTAGAGTCGGTGGCGTCTCCAGAGACCTGCCGGTCGGATTCGAGAAAAAATGCCGTGAATTCCTCGACTATTTCACACCGCTGATCGATGATTACGAAGACCTGCTGACAAACAATCCGATTTTCCTGTCTCGCACAAAAAATATCGGGATTCTCCCGAGGGAATTGGCGATCAACTATGGAGTTTCAGGACCGGTCCTTCGCGGTAGCGGTTTGAAGTGGGATCTCAGGAAAGATGACACATACGGTTTCTACGACAAATTCGATTTCGATATTCCGACCGGTACTGTCGGCGATACATGGGACAGATATATTGTAAGAATTCGAGAGATGCGGGAGGCTGTGAAGATTGTCAGGCAGGCACTCGACGGACTTCCCGAGGGTGAGTTCCGCGCCAAGATCAGGCCATCGTTCAAGCCTGCGGTTGGTGAATGCTATACTCGGATTGAGTCTGCTCGCGGTGAAATGGGAGCATACATCATCAGCGATGGCACAGCGAAACCGACTCGCGTGAAACTGCGTGGTTCATCGTACAATCATATCATGGTGCTGCCGGAGATTGTGGATGGTCTGAAAATCGCAGACCTTGTAGCCATTTTTGCGTCGTTCGATGCGATCATGCCGGAGGTCGACAGGTAATGGAACTCTACGGAATCTTCGAATATTTTGGTAAACTTCTGGAAAGCATCGGATTGTCAGGTGTATGGCTGTCCATTACAGTGGACTTATTGATTGCCGCAGTATTGCTCGGTGTCTTGTCGGTGATGGCTCTGTTCCTTGTCTGGTGGGAGAGGAAAGTTTCCGCTCACATTCAGGATCGTCTCGGACCGATGCGCGTCGGCTGGCATGGCACAATGCAGACTCTTGCA
>JAJRZO010000405.1 GCA_024275215.1 Candidatus Zixiibacteriota bacterium
ACCGATGTCAGCAGGTACATAACCAGAGTTCGGATATACCCAGACATCGTTTTCGAGCGCTATGGCACCTACGATATCTTCGCAGAATGATGCGCCGCCATAGTAATCTTCATAAGGTGCAACACCGGTAGGACCATGCTGGTAAACCATCTGTCTGTCTACATCGGTCCCTGATTCATTTTTGCTGCCATCCTCACCATCCGGGAAATCCCAGTCGATGCCTTCACCAAGGTGAATGGTAACAGGAGCAACTGTGTTATTACAAACTGTGAGACGTTCAATGAGTACACATGTCTCAGGATGTTTCGGTACATACCAGTCGACATCACCTGTAATAGATGAGTCAGGAGTCGCCCATTCACCGTGAGCATAGTCGTAGTTGGGGTCATCCACGAAAGTCAGTGAATCCAGGGCAACGAGACTTGCCTCGCTGTCAGAGCCGTCAAACATCGAGAAGAATGTTTGAGAGACATCATTAGCGTATGTAACAATAACGCCTTCGTCGTACATCGGGGCTATGCTGTCAAGGAACCAGAACATATTACCAAGATCACTGCGCTGAGCAAGTCCGGCTCTCGGCACATTCCAAACGCCGACAGACCAGCATGCTGTTGACAGTATTTCGTATTCCGGCGGGAAATACTTGCATGCGACCAGCAGGTCGACAGGAATGACTACCTGAGCATTGCCCTCAGAACTGCTGAGATTGATAGTTATGTTTCCGCTTACTGCCGTTTCGCTGGCGACCGGACCGACATTGACTGTGATGGTCGCAATTGTATTGATTCCTGCTGTTACGGTGCCTGAAGCGCCGGTAAGGCTCATCCAGGTTTCGCCCTCTGTCGCACTATAGTCGATGGAGACATTACCAGTATTGGTAATGGTGACATCGAAAGATGTCGTGGTCGGCATTGTGCAGTCTGTTCCGGATGTGGGTGAAATCACAACAGATTGATTGTCGGGGGCGACTGAGTAAGAGAAGATTGCTTCTGGAGTGAAGCAGTCATAAGTGGCATAAAGAACCTCGTTCTCTGTCACTTCCCCTTCCGGAGGATCAAAGATGGAGGTGCCGGCATCGTGATCGCTGACATAGAAAATGTGCAAGACGCCGGTAGAGTACTTAGCCATTGATCCAAAGTTTTCGTTGTGACAATCACCGGCTACACAGCCGTCGGAATATGTATTGGTCAGGTCGACATAGGTGCCGAGCTTGACCGGTACTCCGGTACCTGCGGTTGTCAGTGTGTCGAACTCAGCCAGAGAACCATCAGGTCCCCATGTGATACCGCCGTCACTCGATGCTGTCAGGCAGAGTTCGCCGTTTGCATAACCGCTGGCGGAGCAATCACCGTTGTTATCTCCACGAGCCCAGGTTCCAAAACGGGTGAATGAGACATACAGGTTATTGTCACATTCGGATATATTGATTCTGGAAATAGCTCCGAGAGCACCGCCGATTCCCGCGCTGCAGAAACCGGTCGGGGAGGTCGCATCGAGGACACGTGAGATAACGCCGCTTGACTGATCCCAGTGCCACATATTGCCACGGAACAACGGCTGGCAAGGATCATCCTCAGCAAAATCAGGAGTCAGCCAGATAATATGAAGGATTCCATCAGAGTCATAAATTGCTGAAATTTCGGACTGAGCTTTGTCAACAAAATCGATTGGGTCGAGAGTTCCACCCTGTGTGTAATCAGTAACATTTACTACGCTTCCCCAGGTGGCACCACCATCAGTCGATTCCATATAGACTATGTCGTGTTGTACCCACTGGAAGTTTGTGAGGTCACCTGCCGGTACACCGTCGCCGTCACAACTATTTCTTGCATCACCATAAGCATAAAATGGCTTGCACCAGATAATTGCGACTTTGTCCGATGCAGGGTTCGGGTCGGATCGGACAACTGCATTAATTGTATGAGAAGCATCGATGTACAATCCAAGTGTGTCTCCCGGTGAAGATCCGCACTCAT
>JAJRZO010000406.1 GCA_024275215.1 Candidatus Zixiibacteriota bacterium
ATCGATGTTCCTGTCTCATCACGATAGTATTTCGGATTATCCAGATTGCGATACTGGAAAGTATTCATTACGAGATCATACGTATCATCCAGATTCACCGCCTTATTGCGGATATCACGAGTGATTCGGTAGACAAGCCCGACTCGTTCCGAATGCGCTCTGAGATCATACGCGACTTCAGCCGGTGGAAGATTCGCGAAGCAGATGTCATATTTGAAATTGCCATCCTTGTCGAGATCGTTAAGCAGGATATTCTCAACGATTTGATGGGCTGTTCTGACCACCTTGCCCTGTGCATTTTGGAAAGGACGCAGAAATCTTGTCTCTTTGCGAATAGCATCATAGAAGGGACGGCTCGGAAGAGGCATAACCATACCTCTGATAATCGTGTCAATGGTTTCAATCTGATTTGTGTCGAGCGAGATCAGATTTCCAAGAGGGGCCAGTTCAGCTTTCTTTTGCAGAATATACCAGTCAACATCCAGCAGCGAAAGGTTAATAACATGGACATCGGGACGGATCCCAAGAGCATACTGGAGCGCCCACAGGGGATATGTGTCATTATCGCCCGCAGTGAAGAGGATAGAATTTTCCCTGCACGAGTTCAGAGTGTTGTAGGCATAATCATAAGGCATCGTATCGAGTGAACGATCACAGGAGCGGAAATTGCTCCCGATCGCCAGCGCGGGAATGAGCACAAGAATAATCATCGCCGCACTAACAGCATTTGCCAGTGACTTGCTGCTGTCTGACGCCATCAGTCTTTTCCTGACAGCAAAGTAGAGCGCAGAAACGCCAATCCCGATACACATCCCGAAAAATGCAAAGCCGGGCGTCCAAAAATAGTCCCGGTCGCGCACCTCCAGTCTTCGTGCCATTGTATTCGGATCAATCTGGGTACCGTCTGCAAAATTCATGTAAAGTGTTAATCCGACTGTGCCGGCGAGGACCAGCAACAGCATTAGAGTGCCGATTTTGACATTTTTTCTCATGCCGGCATAAATGCCATAAAGTCCGAGTATTAAAAGCAGCAGAAAAATAAAGCCGGGATTGGAATACTGTTCAGAGAAAAACCTCCAGAATCCCATCCTCGGAAAATCGCCGAACTGGTGAGAGAGTTCACCCCTTCGATGGAGCATTCTTGTAAACATGTTTTCCCCGCCATACTGATCGCGGTCAACAAATGCGACAAATCTTGACCAGTTGTCGGGGTTTGCCATATCTATTGGAGGATCGAATTTCGATCTGATCGGTGCATAGAATTGGATAGAGAATCCGAGAAGTGATACCAGTACCATCAACGCTGAAAGACGCCACATCCTGCTTCTTCGAGAATTGAGAAGTGCAACTATGGAAATTATCAGCCACACTCCGGTAAACAGGAGAAACATTTGCAGATTGACCATTATCATACTGACTGCGATGACTGAAATCCAGAAACGGGCATCAGTGCGAAGTTGTCTGTCAACAAGTCCGATAAATATGAAACCTGCAGGCATCACGAGAAACGCGCTCATGTGGATTCCGACGCCGAGCAGCGCCAGGTATGAAACGAGGATTAGTATTTTATCTGAGCCGTGAGAGTCATGGCTGGCGTACCATTTCAGCAGAAGATAAACAATTATCAGAGAGACCAGCGTTGTAAGTCCGTAGACTTCAGCATCCACAGCATTAGTCCAGAATGTTTTGTTGAATCCCATGCAAAGCGCACCGATCACTCCACCGAGATACATGCCGATTCGTCCCCACACATCGCGAGGGTCGTCCAGCCAGTATGCGATGATCCGAGTGACAATCATGTATCCGACAAAAACCGATGCGGCGGAGGATAAGGCCGAGATCAGATTCACACGAAATGCAAAATCCGTGGCAAATGGTATCAGGGAGAAAATGTGTCCGATAAGAATGAAAACTGCCGAACCGCGTGGGTGTGGAATACCGAAGCAAACAGATGATGCTACAAACTCGCCGCAATCCCAGAATGAAATACTGGGGGAAAGCGTCCTGAAATAAACAAGCAATGCTATTATGGCTGTCGCGATCCCAATATAGATATTGGTGCGTTCAGATGATGCTGTAATATTTTCTCTACCCGTCAAATCTAATCCTTTCTCATGCAGTCAGTTTCTGCATACGAATGAATGAATATAAGATAACGCTGCTGTTAGACAACATATTTTTGTAGTTGAATCTTCTCTGAAGATAATGTCCATATAAATGTGTAAATTGGTGTATCCTCATGAATTTGTATACCGTCAGGAATCCTTGAGTACCGTTGTACGCCGTTTCAGTGCGCCGTCAGGAATCCTTTCCTGACTGGCATAGGGATACACCCTCTGCCAGTTTACACACTAAAAAAGAAATTACCATATTGTTGTATGATGATGTAATTGGTTCTTGCCGACGGTTGACCTGACGGAGTATATTCGGGTGCCGGATCAGTGACTGTGAGCTTATTGATCGTGAAAGGTTCCGTATGAAGATAATAAAGCATGCCGAAGAAGCTATTAACCCGAATATCCTGAGACCGGGAAGCACTATCTATTCATCAGGTAATGCCGCTACTCCGCAGGTTTTGCTCGAACAGTTTGCGAACGACCTGTCGATCAAACATGTTGCGCTCTACAGTGTCCTGTTGCTTGGAGATCGAATCAAACTTCTATTCTCGGAAGAGAGATGCAGGAAACTTACTCACAGAGTTATCTTCAACAGCCATCTGACGAGAGAAGCTGTCAATAAAGGTTGGGCGAAATACCACCCGATGCATCTCTCGGAAATCCCCAAGTATGCGTTGAGAGATAGCGGTCCGGATATTGTTTTGTTATCTGTTGCGGGTCCTGACCCGGGTGGCAATTACAGTCTTGGTACAACTGTCGAGGCTGTGTTCGCAGCGATCAGATCGGCAAGACGACAGGGTGGCTATGTCATCGCAGAAAAAAACAGCAAAATGCCGTTCGTGCTGGGTACGACCATTCCGGAAGAGCATATCGATTTTTTACTCGAAACTGAATATGAATTGCCGGCAACACCCATCCATGAACCGGATCAGGATGCTGTCAGAATCGGCGAGATCATCGCCGCGCTCTACATTCAGGATGGCTCAAAAAATGAGCCCGGATCGACTCTGCAGTATGGTATTGGCGAAGTGCCGGAAGCTGTGACTGACGCGATTCTCAGGAAAGGCGTCAAGGATCTCGGCATTCACACTGAGCTTTTTGCGGATAGTATGCGAAAACTGATCGAATCGGGTGTTGTGACAAACCGCTGGAAGAAAAATATCAACTTCTCTGTCTCTTCGATATTCCTTGCCGAGGATCAGGCTGGTTATGACTGGCTGAATTTCAACAGTTCGGTACAGAGTCGTCCGAGCGATTATACTAACAGTGTTTTTATGATTGCTGAGCAGCCAAAGATGGTGACTATCAACAGCGCAATGGGAGTTGATCTGCACGGCAACATCTGGGCTGATTCACTCGATGCACGCAAGATTTACAGCGGCGTTGGCGGACAGGCTGATTTCATTCGAGGCGCGCAGTATTCAAAAGGTGGCGTTGCAATTATTGCGATGAAATCAAGGACACGAGGCGGCAAACCGAAAATTGTCGATACCTGTCCTGCGGGAATAACGACAACAGCGATACCTGCAGATCAGGTGATTATCGTCACCGAAAACGGCGCATTCGACCCTCGCAAACTGAGTCTCGGAGAACGCGCAGTCGGGATTGCCCATCTTGCAGACCCGGAAGAGCGTGAAATCCTTCTGCAGAAAATCTATGACAACCCGGCATTTCATAATCCCGAATCATTCCTCGACAGGGGAGTCCCCGGTTTCATCCCATACGAAAAGGCTGTAGCTCGGATGTGATGGCGCAGATGTTCCCTGACCTGCGCTGATCAATCCTGAATGCGGGCATCCGTCCATTATTTGTTGTCTTACAACCAGTTACTTTAGAATAAACGATCTATCGGGCAGTAATGCACCGCCTTGGCTTAATAAAGTTAATTATTATGCTTGACAAGATGAAGATTCTTAATTATATATTAGGCATAATAAAGATATTCGCGTAGGAAGTGTTGAAAATGTTAAATCGGGAGGTGAGTTGACTAAAGACTGGCAGGAATTAACTCGGATGAGCGGTGAAGAGACCATAAAAATCGAAAGAGTGAGACTGGAAAAAAGCGGTATCACCATTGAAGGAGATTTTGAGCTTCCACCACTTGCTCGATTGCCGATGGAGGATCAGGTGTTTGTTGCAGCTTTTGTCAGGAGTCACGGTTCGATTAAACAGATGGAGAAGCTTTTCGGAGTCAGCTATCCGACGATTAAGAGCAGACTTAATAAAATCTCCAGACAGCTTGGATTTGTCGAAATATCGATGTCCGAGGATAACACTGATATTCTCGACCAGGTCGAACGTGGCGAAATCTCTGTCGAGGAGGCTGTACGGAGGTTGAAGAAATGATAGTTCCACCAATGCTTGTAAGGATCCGTGTGATTGAAAGTAGCGGAAAACGATTCAGGCTATGGTTGCCAATTGTGATTTTCTGGCCTCTGGCAGTTGTAATCGCCATATTGTTTGCACCGGTTGCAGTGATTGCAGCAATTGTCAGCGTAGGATCACACTCCGTAAAGAATGCACTTAGAAAAATATGGATGTTTGTGATTGTGATCTGCTCGCTAAGGGGGCTTTTGATACATGTGGAAGACAACAATGACGAAGTATTGATCAATGTTTTATAAGGAGAAATTACGATGAGTGAAGAACGGACTAAGATCCTTTCAATGTTGAAAGACGGCAGGATCAGCCTCGCAGAGGCGGAAGAATTGCTCGACGCAATTGAAGGTTCTAAGCAAACTAACGGGAACAAGAGCGAACACATTGAGAAATCAGGCGCTCCAAAATATCTGAGAGTAGTTGTAACTCCGGGCGATGGCAAGCCTAATGGAGAAAAAGTGAATATTCGTGTACCTCTGCAACTTATTCGCGCTGGAGTCAAACTTGGGTCTATAATTCCTGATGGTGCTCACCGCAGGGTCGATCATGCACTGAGGGAAAAAGGGATCGGAATTGATCTCAAGAATCTCAAGTCAGGTGATCTTGAATCTCTCATCGAATCTCTGAGCGATATGAGTATCGATGTTGATTCTGAGGACGAAAAAGTTCGGATTTTTTGTGAGTAGCGTGGCAATGCAGGTACTCCGGGGTCTGTCTCAAGAGTAGTTCGTATTCTAAATCCTGCGTAGCGGGATAAGAAAAGCGACATCCCTGTCTTGTTGTTTGTTGTCCTAATATCAGGTTTTTTACAGGTTTCGCCTGCTGCGGAACGCTGACCTGCTTAGTAACTAACGATACTCTATTCCGGAAAACATCATGCAGACAGGTTGTTTGCCCCGCATTGACTAATCGATATCCACGTTGATAAGATTCGGTGAAAGTTCATGGATCGTTCATGTCTATATACTTACTGGGAAATGGGCGGTGAGATTAGCTTAAACCGTTAGAAAATATGCCGGTTAAACCGGTTGACACGAAGAATCCTTACACATATATTTGTCAACTTAATAACAACCTGAGCGCGTGAAATTATTCACAAAAAGGTTGCGTTCAGGTTACGACAGACTTGGGTAGCTATTGTTTTAGCGCTCGGAATAATTCGTTGTTGTATGTTATGAAAGAGAATGTTTTTCATAGTTCTGTTTACTACTTGATTGAACACATCTGGATGATGTCTTCAGTCTAATGATTTATTGTTCCCATACGTGTGATATAGACAAATATAATTGTTAATGTAGATAAGGAGAAAACATGGCCAGACGTAAGATCTTGATTATGGGCGCAGCAGGACGTGACTTTCACAATTTCAATGTTCTCTACCGCGACAAGAAATCATACGAAGTCGTGGCGTTTACTGCTACACAGATTCCTGATATAGAGGGAAGAAAATACCCCGCGAAACTTGCAGGCAAGCACTATCCGAAAGGTATTCCGATCAAAGCGGAAAGCGATCTCATCAAGCTGATTTACGAGCATGATGTTGAGGATGTTATTTTCTCGTATTCTGATGTTCCGTTCGCTTATGTGATGGACAAAGCATCGTGGGTCAATGCTGCCGGCGCTAATTTTACTTTGCTCGGCTCGGAGCGGACGATGATTCGGTCGAAAAAACCTGTGATCGCGGTTACGGCAGTCAGAACAGGTTGCGGAAAGTCACAGACGACACGCCGTGTGTGCGAAATACTCAAGGAGTTCGATTTGCAGGTCGTGGCGATTCGTCATCCAATGCCCTACGGCAATCTTGCAAAACAGGCTTGCCAGCGGTTCGCGACTCTTGCTGATCTTGACAAGCACAGTTGCACAATCGAAGAGCGCGAAGAATACGAACCGCATATCGAACGCGGCACGATTGTATATGCGGGTGTTGACTATGGTATGATCCTTAAAGAAGCTGAGAAGGAAGCTGATGTCATCATCTGGGATGGCGGCAACAACGATACCAGTTTCTACAGGCCTGATTTGCAGATCACGGTTGTCGATCCGCACCGCGCCGGTCACGAAATGTCCTACTATCCCGGAGAAACGAACTTCGTTACTGCCAATGTTCTGGTGATTAACAAGATCGATACCGCTGATCCGGAGGATGTGGAGATTGTCCGTGAGAACATCGCCATGTTCAATCAGGATGCGATAGTTATCGATGGCGCGTCTCCTGTGGTGGTTGAAGACCCGAGTGTTATCAGAGGGAAGCGTGTTCTGGTAGTCGAGGATGGCCCGACGCTGACTCATGGCGAGATGAAGTTCGGAGCAGGCGTTGTCGCAGCCAA
>JAJRZO010000407.1 GCA_024275215.1 Candidatus Zixiibacteriota bacterium
CGATGTCTGTCTGGAAGATGCTATCGAAGAAATTCCCAGAACGATCGGTCAGATCAGTTCCGGAATCGGCATGGGCGTCAGGTTCTATGAAGGTCGTCTGAATGTTGGGGAAGCTCTCTCGCCACCTGTTACAAAGGCTTTGAGAAAACTTCCCGTGAACTCTGATGTGGCCATCATAGATGCGCCGCCCGGCACATCCTGCCCCGTCATTGAGGCAATCAATGACACGGATTTCGTCATTCTTGTGACTGAACCGACTCCGTTTGGACTGAACGATCTTAAGCTGGCGGTTGGAATGGTGCGGGAAATTGGTCTTCCGCACGGTATCGTGATTAACCGCTCAGATATTGGCGACAGCAGAACGAAAGAGTATTGCCAGAATGAAGGAATTGATATCCTGTTGGAGATCCCGTTTGATCGACAAGTTGCCGAGGCATATTCGCGGGGTGAAATGATGATAGACGCCAATCCGGAGTATGAGAAATATCTGAACAAACTCTACCGGAACATAGCTGAGCGAGTGAACCGATGACAGAACTGGTCGTAATCAGTGGAAAAGGCGGTACCGGCAAGACAAGCCTGGTCGGATCACTTGCCGCACTTGCTGAGAACAAAGTGATGGTTGACTGCGATGTCGATGCAGCAGACCTTCATTTGATTCTGCAGAACAAGACTCTGAGAACTACTCAGTTCATCGGTGGCAAGCAGGCATCCATTGTTGAGGAAAGGTGCACGAACTGCGGAATCTGTCAGGAGTATTGTCGTTTCGATGCAATCAAGTTTAAGGCGAATAAATCCGGCAATGAACGATACTGGATCGACCCGCATGCCTGCGATGGATGTGGTGTATGTGTGCGCCATTGTCCTGAGCAGGCGATTGAATTCAAAGAGGTTGTCAGTGGCGAGTGGTATGTTTCTGATACGCCGTATGGCTCTCTGGTGCATGCGCGTCTGGGGCTTGCACAGGCAAATTCAGGGAAGATGGTGTCACTGTTGCGACAGCAGGCAAGATTGTTAGCTGACAAAATGGGATTGGGCACGATTCTCGTCGATGGGCCGCCCGGTGTTGGCTGTCCCGTTATCGCATCGATCACAGGAGCCGGATATGTATTGATCGTCACCGAACCGTCCATGTCGGCAATGCACGACATGGAACGGCTGCTACAGTTGACAGTTCATTTCAGAATACCGACGGGAATCTGCATAAACAAAGCCAGCATAAATCCTGAAATGACTTCTCGTATCGAAGAGTTCGCAGAGAAACATGATGTGAAGATCATCGGACGAATCCCGTTCGACCCGGCAGTGACTGCAGCACAGCTTGCCGGAACAAGTGTTATCGAACATCTTGATACAGGTGTATCAAAAGATATCAAAGATTTGTGGTTAAACCTGAAGGAAGAACTCAACAGGAAACCCGGGCAATCCCAATTCATAGATTTGAAGATCAGGAACAAATAGAAATCAACATAGAAATCAAAATGGAGCATTGAGCATGAAAGTCGCGATTCCAACAATCGATGGTATTCTTTGTCCACACTTTGGGCACTGCCAGAAATTTGCAGTTCTTGATGTTGATCCTGACAAGAAGTCAATCAACCGATCAGAGATGCTTACTCCACCACCTCACGAACCGGGTGTACTACCCGCATGGCTAAGCCGGATGGGATGTAATGTCATTATTGCGGGTGGCATGGGAGGAAGAGCAATCGACTTGTTTGAAAAGAGCGGCGTCACAGTTGTCATGGGCGCAACAGGCGAAAAACCTGAGGAAATCGTGTTATCATATCTGAATGGCGAACTCACCGGCGGCGTCAATCGGTGTGATGATCCTGCGTTTCACGGTGACAAGCCATGCGACGATTGATCTTACGGAAGAAGTAGCGCAGGAGTCCCTGACTCCTGCGAAGAAAGAAGGGCAGGTGTCGGGGATACCTGCCCTTCTATATCGGGATATTTCCAATCAGAGTGTCGGGTTTCTTGCAGGCTTTGCCTGCTGCGGAACACCGACCTGCTACTACGCTATCAAACCTTTCTATCACAACGCCAGGAATCTTTCTATCGCGACGCAAATAATCCTTCTATCGCGTCGCCAGGAATCCTTTCCTGGCGAGTCCACAGAGTGTCGGGAAAGGATTCCCGACACCGCACATGAAGACATACTCTTCGTGCGCGGCAGATGTCCAGAGGCTGTCCCAAAAGATGTGAAATACAGGTAATTTTGTTTACGGAAATAAGTAGCGTCATTCCCGCGCAGGGGCATGTTGAAAAACTCACTTCAAGTGGTCGCAGGGGCTGTGCCCCTGCAGATTCTATATTGTAACTGTCTGAACCACTTATGCTAAATATACAGCAGCACAGCTACTGTGTGCATTTTTATACTGTTTATCAGGTTTTTCAACATCCCGCGCAGGGGGGAATCCATTGAATGCGTTGATGTTAAATGGCCCCCCGCCTTCGCGGGGGCGACAAAGCCAGAACTCCACTTGTGTAAATCAAAGCTTTTGAGACAACCTCTGGACATGTGCCGTGTACGGGTATGTATTAGTCCTGCCGAATCTCGGATCAACCTTGCTGGAAAGCTCTGTTCCTTCAGAGGCAATCGCAATTCTCATGTTGTCTCCAATGTTCTCGACATTTTGCTACACTGTTACTTTCTCTGGAAACATATCCCTTAAGTCTTCTTCCACAGTTGCAATCGGCTTGATGTTGAATTTATCAACCAGAACATTTGTCACATTGGGAGAAAGAAACGCCGGAAGTGTCGGTCCAAGCCGAATGTTCTTCACACCTAAGTGAAGCAACGCCAACAGCACAATCACTGCCTTCTGCTCGTACCACGCGATGTCATACGTGATCGGTAAGTCATTGAAATCATCAAGACCGAAAACCTCCTTCAGTTTTAACGCCACAACCACGAGCGAATAGGAATCATTGCACTGACCTGCATCAAGAACTCTTGGAATACCGTCAATATCACCGAGGTGGAGTTTGTTATATCTGTATTTCGCGCAGCCTGCTGTCAAAATGACGGCATTATGTGGAAGTGATTGAGCAAGATCAGTGAAATAAGATCGGGTCTTTTGCCGACCATCACAGCCAGCCATCACGACAAATCGCTCGATTGCTCCCGACTTGACCGCATCCACAATTTTATCGGCAAGCTTCAATACCTGAGCGTGTGCAAACCCGCCCACGATTGTTCCTGTTTCGATTTCAGTCGGCGGCTCGCATGTCCTGGCAAGTTCAATTATCTCCGAGAAATCTTTCGGCTTTCCGTCAACTCGATCAGGAATATGCTTCATGCCCGGATAACCAACAGCGCCAGTCGAGAATATCCTGTCTTTGTAAGAATCCCGAACCGGAATCAGACAGTTTGTGGTCATAAGGATCGGTCCGTTGAATGAGGCGAATTCCTTGCCCTGTTGCCACCAGGCATTGCCATAGTTCCCGACAAAATGGTTGTACTTTTTGAACGCAGGATAGTAATTCGCGGGAAGCATCTCGCTGTGAGTATAGACATCAACGCCGGTGCCTTCGGTCTGTTTCAGAAGATCTTCCATATCACGAAGATCATGACCTGAAATCAGGATTCCCGGGTTATTTCGTACACCTATGTTTACTTCTGTTATTTCAGGATTCCCGTAAGTTTCAGTGTTAGCCCTGTCCAGCAGAGCCATCGCTTTAATTCCCATTTCCCCGGTCTTAATGACCATTCCAATCATATCGTCGATCGACAAATCGCGGGTCGTGGATTCCAAAGCTTCGAAAACAAAACGATAGAGA
>JAJRZO010000408.1 GCA_024275215.1 Candidatus Zixiibacteriota bacterium
ATCGAAGTTAGGCAAGTTGAAATGACAGTTCGCAGGTCGGTGTTCCGCAGTCCCGCGAAGCGGGACAAGAAACCCGACATCTGCATATCAAGAAAAGTATTACCTTGCGCCGTCAGGAATCCTTTCCTGACGGTCGGGAGGAATAATATTGCGTATTTGCAACCGCAAAGATTACGAGGTTCATGGGGAAGTTTATTTGTGAACCCTCCCGCCGCCCGCGCTTTGAGTAGACTACCAGCGACAAAGATGGATGCCGGATCAAGTCCGGCATAACAATTTCGCGTTTTTTTCGTAAGCCGTCAGGAAAGGATTCCTGACGGCGCATAAGTCATGCGCAAAGAATTGACAAGCAGAACAAAGTGTCGGGGACAAGTTTCCTGCAATACTCCGCCCTCAGATTAGCCGTTCATTCGCCAAAAGAATCGTTGACAGAATCTCATCATAGTGTATATTACGCGCCGAAATGAGAGGAGTCTGTCATGGCAAAACGACAGTCATTCGCTGACAAGGCGAGCAAGAAAATTCACGAGAAGATTTGTCCTGTGTGCGGCCAGCCGCTCAAATTCACGCTTGTCGTGAAACCTGAACCAACTATCGATGGTCAGTCTTTCAGGATGCGCTCGAAACATGTCGGCATCTGCAAATGTAACGAAAAGTCCGTCCTGGCATAACTGCCGGAACTAATCGGACCACGAACCAGGAGAATCGCAATGCTCTTGGTTTTTTCTATCCTCTGAACCGGGGTCATCAGAAATGGACGCTGAATCCAGGGCAAAGATAGAACGCGATTTTCTCCCATTCGTGGTAAAGCCCGGACGCTATGTCGGAAACGAACTGAACAGCATCCACAAAGATCATGATGGTCTTGTCAGGATAGCGCTTGGTTTTCCCGATCTCTACGAAATCGGCATGTCTCATCTCGGCATGCAGATACTCTATCATCGAATCAACTCACTCGATTATGCAGTTGCTGAAAGAGTCTTTACTCCAGATATCGATGCTGAAGCAAGATTGAAATCTCTCGGCATTCCCCTGTTTTCGCTGGAATCTTGCACGCCATTAGCTGAATTCGATCTGATCGGTTTTACTGTTGCGTACGAGTTGGCAAGTACTAATATCCTGATGATGCTTGATCTTGCCGGTATACCGCTTCGTGCGGCGGATCGCACCGACGAGCATCCTATCGTGATGTTGGGCGGATCATGTACTTTCAATCCGGAACCGCTCGCGCCATTCGCGGATGCCGTTTTTCTTGGCGATGGCGAAGAAGCAATAATTGATGTTGTCGATGTACTCAAAGAGCACAAGTCCTCTATTCGTGACGAGCGAATAACAAAACTCGCAGAAATCGATGGGATGTATATACCGTCATACTACGATGCCAGGTACAAAGCCGGAAGTTTTTCCGGAATCGAAAAACTCAATGACGCCGCACCCGACATTATCGAAGCGAGAAAAATCGATGAACTCAAGAGCGAATACTACCCTGAGAAACCGATAGTGCCATTTGTCGATGTCGCTCATGACCGACTCGCTGTAGAAATTATGCGTGGCTGCGGACGAGCATGTCGATTCTGTCAGGCCGGTGTCATTTATCGGCCGAAGCGCGAACGCAGAGCCGATGAAATTGCTCGTCAAATAAAGAAATCGATTGAGACAACGGGTTTTTCAGAGGTCACATTGCTTTCGCTGTCATCATCCGATTACACCGAGATAGAGTCACTTGTGTCGAGCATCGCCCCCAGGCTGCAGGAACAGCATGTCGAGCTGTCACTACCATCACTCAGACCTAACGGACTTTCACCTGAACTTGCGCGAAAGCTGTCATCAGCTCGAAGAACAGGGCTGACTCTTGCTCCTGAAGCCGGAACCGACAGACTCCGTAAGGTTATAAACACACCAATACCGGAGGATGAGTTCCTCGGTGCGGTCAAGTTGGCATTTGAACACGGCTGGCAGGTGTTGAAACTCTACTTCATGATCGGTCTTCCGACTGAAACCGAAGAAGATCTCGATGGGATAGCTGTGTTGCTCAAGAAAGTCGCTCGGTACATGAAGCAGACTCCCGGAAAACGGACAATCAATATCACAACATCTCCGTTCTGTCCCAAGGCACACACGCCGTGGCAATGGGAAAAGCAGGCGGGCTTTGACGAAATCCTCGAAAAACAGAAGTATGTTTCCAAGAATTCTCCTCGTTCTATTCATGTCAGGTATCGCAATCCGCATGTTACACTTCTGGAATCAGCTCTCGGAAGAGGTGATCGCCGCGTTGCCGATGTTATCGAACATGCCTATCGAAACGGTGCGCGGTTAGACGCATGGAGTGAGCATCTGAAATATGACGTCTGGATCGAGGCATTCAAATCGTGCGATCTCGACATTGCAGATTACCACAAGGAAATACCGTATGATGCGCCGTTGCCGTGGGATCATATTTCCAAGGGTCTCAAAAAGGATTTCCTCATACGAGAAGCGCTAAGGTCAAAGGGACTTGATGACGACAAACACTCCGACGATGAGCCTGAAGCTGTTCTGTCCCCTATGCCAACCCAGACGAAAAGCCCCGACAGTTTCGGGAGACGTACTCGAAGGGTCAAGACTCAAAGCGCCATACAAGTGCCAAACAGCCGTATCCGCGTCAGATGGAGTAAATCTCGCAAACACAGATTTATGTCACACCTCGACAACACACGAGTATTCGAACGTGCAATTCGCAGGTCGCGGCTGCCTGTGGCATACACGCAGGGATATCATCCACATCAGAAGATAGCTTTCGGTCCGCCTCTTACGCTCGGCTATTCATCTGATGCCGAGTATTTTGACATTCAACTTGCCAGCCCGTCCACTTCCGAGATGTTCGACCGACTGAGCGAGAGTTTACCCACTGGTTTCAAGATTATTCAGACAAAAACGGTGTTCGGCAAAACTCAGTCTCTTACAGCGTTGATCAACCTTGCGTGCTACGAACTACATCTGCCGATGAGCATCACTGAAGCTCAGGACAAGAAGATCGAGATTCTTGAAAAACAATCGATCATCGCTACTCGCAGGACTAAGACCGACATTGTTGAAGTCGAAATCAGGCCGGGGATTGTAGAGATCGAAGTTGAGAACGATGGCGATGGAACACTTCTGCACCTGACTACCGGCATGGGCAACTTAAGTTTCGCCAAGCCGTCAGAGATTCTCCAGTTCGGATTTGGGCTTTCGGCTGATGATGTTCTCAGGCTCAGCATCAAACGGACTGACTTACTGATTCAACGTGAAGACCAGCGGCTGACGCCATTCGATATCCTGTAGATTGCGCTTGTTTCTTCCCTGCTGTTTGCTTAATCTCACTGAATGAACAGCCGATCAAAATGCGATCCTGCGCGCATGGTCGCAGCCAGAATGCTGCATCGATTCGAAAAAACCCCAGCACATGTAACAGAGATCGGCGAAACTTTTTTCAGGGATAGTTCTCCTGATCTTCGAGATCAGACTTTTGTCCTGTATCTTGTTTATGGTGTCATCAGATTCAGAGAACAGCTCGACTTTGTGATCGGCAGTTTCGCTGATATTCGTGATTTTCGCAAGCAGAAACTCAAAGCATCAATCCTGCGGCTTGGGGCATTTCAACTGATGCCTGAATCGAAAGTGCCCGCATCTGCTGCAATCGATGAAACAGTAAAGCTGGCGCGTGCAATGCTCGGAGAGGGCATGACCGGCTTTGTTAATGCAGTACTGCGCAAGATTGCCGGTATTTCGAACAAGTGGTACGAACTCCTGCCGGATGGTAACGAAATTTCTGATCTAACCGTACGATTCTCGCAGCCGGAATGGCTCATCAGGCAACTTTTAAGTGATTTCGGAAAAGAACAAACAATTGAGTATTTGAGCGGTCTTTCGAAGCGACTCCGGACTGCCGTCCGGCTTAATCCTATCAAATGCAAACGAGAAAAACTCGAGAAAATGTTCGCTAAGTCTGGAATCGTAATTGATCAGTCAACAGTCGATGATAACTACTACCTGCTTCCTGAAAAAGCAGATATTTCGTCTTTTGAGCCAGTAGCACATGGCGACTGTTTTGTGCAGAATCCATCATCAGGAATCGTCGTTTCACTTACAACGCCAAAATGCGGCTGGAAAGTACTCGATCTTTGCGCGGCTCCGGGTGGCAAGACTGCGGGAATCGCAGCCATCACCGGATGCCCGTCTGACATCACGGCGGTCGATTCGAACAAAGCGCGGTTGAGACTGATGCGTGAGAATCTTCATCGTCTCGGCCTTGACGATGTGACTACTATCGTTGCAGACGGCACAGAGTTTTCTCAGGCCGGATTTAACTGTGTGCTTGTCGACGCGCCGTGCAGCGGTCTCGGTACGATTTCAAAGCATCCTGAGGTCAAGTACATACAGTCACCAGAGAACATCAGTGAACTGGTTGAACGGCAATATAGATTGACTGAGAATGCTGCAAGGCTCATCGATAAAGACGGCATAATTGTCTACAGCGTCTGCACAGTGACTGCCACAGAGACAATCGAGATATGCCGTCGATTCCTTGAAAACCATACGAACTTTGTGCTTGAAGTCCCATCACAATTTAGATATCATCATTTTGTTCGGGATGGCATGATTCGTATCCCACCGGGGAACGACAACCTTGAGGGAATGTTTGCTTTTCGTGCAAGGAAAACTGCGTAGATGACTTCACAAGAAAAACCTTTCCTTCGATTCATACCGAGACACAGTCTGCTGTATCCTCTTGCTAAGTTTTTTCTGATACCGATAGTTGCTCTCGTTATTCTTTTCCTGCTGACTGATGACTTCATAATGCCGATGATTACCCGTCACGGCCAGGAGTTCGAGATTCCGAGCATCGTTGGCAAGAGCCTCACTGAAGCAACAGAGATGCTCGAAAACGTAGGTGCAGTTATCGAAATAGCCGGTGAGGAACCAAGCCCTGACCTGCCGGAAGGAACTGTAATGACTCAGACTCCCCTTGCCGGTTCGACCGCAAAGAAAGGCAGGCGTGTCAGGGTGATCATTTCCGCCGGTCGAGAGATGGTCGAAGTGCCTACATTGATCGGTTTTTCGCAGCGCCAGTGTAAACTCAAACTTCGTGAAGCCGGACTGAAAGTCGGCACATTCAACTGGGCATCAAATGACTCGTTGCCTGTCAATGTGCTGGTTTTCTCAGTGCCCTCAGCAGGATCGCTCGTCCTGAAAGAAACGGCGGTAAATCTTTTTTTCAATCGAGGATCTCAGGACAATATGGTCTTCGTTCCTCAGTTGGTCGGTATGCAGCTCGACGAGGCTGAACAGGTCGCTGATTCACTCGGTTTGTTAATCTCAAAGGTTGACTATGCCACAAACGCTTTTCTTCTTCCCAACACAGTTCTCTGGCAATCGCTGCGAGCCGGGTCAAAAATAGAAGCAGGGTCATACATTGAACTCAGGGTATCGGTAACAGAATAATGATAAAGATTTCCCCATCTATACTTGCCGCTGATTTCGGTCACCTTTTAGATGAAATCGAGAAGACAGTCAAGTCAGGTGTTGAATACCTGCATCTCGACATCATGGATGGCCACTTCGTGCCAAATCTGACATTTGGGCCGGAACTTGTGAAATACATTAACGGAGTAACCGACCTTCCGCTTGATGTTCACCTGATGATCTCAAATCCACTCGAGTATCTTGAAATCTATACGGTAGCAGGTGCGGATATTCTGACGATACATCTGGAAACCATCGAACATCCCGATAAAGCGCTCGCCACTATTCGCGATTTGGGAATCAAATCCGGTCTTTCCATTTCTCCAAACACTCCTGTCGAGGTCGCATTGCCCTATCTTGAACACGCCGACTGGCTGCTGATAATGTCCGTTCACCCCGGATTCGCTGGTCAGAAGTTCATGCCCTCCTCAATCGATAAAGTTTCGAAAGCACGCCAATATATCGATTCCAACAGCCTGAACTGCGAGATCGCGGTCGATGGCGGAATCGATCTGAATACAGCTCCAAAAGTCGCGGCTGCGGGCGCGGACATCGTAATTACAGGGTCGTCGTTCTACAAATCAGGTGATTACGCTAAGTTCGTGCAGGAAATCAGGAAAGCCACCTCTCAGGAAAATTGACCGCGCACTCCGCGTCGTTCAGAAATCAGTTGCCAGAGAACTCCATTTTTGTATATTTAGCAGCTATGTTTGGAGTAGACTATGTTTGATGATTTGACATACAAGCTGGAAGGCATTTTCAAGAAGCTTCGCGGGCGCGGTAAGCTATCCGAGTCGAATATCTCGGAGGCGCTCAAGGAAGTGCGGCGCGCATTTCTTGAAGCCGATGTCAACTACAAGGTTGCCAAAGACTTTGTGAAGTCTGTAAAGGAAAAAGCGCTCGGGGCGGAGGTCATTCATTCAATCACTCCCGGCCAGCAGATCATCAAGATTATCCATGATGAGCTTATAGAGCTTCTTGGGTCGAAGGCCAATGAGATTCGAATATCATCCTCTCCCCCCACTGTTGTTATGTTGGTGGGACTGCAAGGCTCCGGCAAGACTACAATGTGCGGCAAGCTATCGCTCCACTTTAGAAAGAAAAACAAGTCTCCCCTGCTTGTTGCGGCGGATATCTACAGACCCGCGGCGGTTGAACAGCTCAAGGTTCTGGGTAAAAGCATTGATATGCCGGTCTTCCACATCGACAAGGATCCGGTGACCATATCGAAAAAAGCTCTCGACTATGCCCGGGACCATAACAGAGATGTTGTGATAATTGATACAGCAGGTCGCTTGCACATTGATGACAAATTGATGTCCGAACTGGAGCAGATCAAAGAAAAAGTTTCACCCGATGAACTGCTCCTGATTGCCGACGCTATGACCGGTCAGGATGCTGTAAACATTGCGTCAGAGTTTAACAAACGACTCGATTTGACAGGTGTGGTCCTGACCAAGATGGATGGCGATGCGCGAGGCGGCGCGGCGTTGTCGATCAAGCTCGTTACGAACAAACCGATCAAGATGATCGGCATCGGCGAGAAGCTTTCCGATCTTG
>JAJRZO010000409.1 GCA_024275215.1 Candidatus Zixiibacteriota bacterium
CGACCTCTTTCTTCGTCAGTTTATCGAAAGTGCCGTCTGTCCTCATCATCTCAAGGTCTTTGAGACGTTTGATACTTTTCTTGATCGTCTGGAAATTTGTCAGCATCCCGCCGAGCCAGCGTTCAGTCACATGGAACTGATTACACCGAGTCGCTTCTTCCCTGACAACTTCCTGCGCCTGCTTTTTGGTTCCGACGAAAAGAATTCTCTGTTTCTTCTCTACGATTTCCCTGACCTTCATACAGGCTCTGTTCAGCGCAAGCAGCGTCTTCTTGAGATCAATAATATAGATGCCGTTGCGAGCAGTAAAAATAAAGCGTTTCATCTTCGGATTCCAGCGACGTGTCTGGTGCCCGAAGTGAACGCCTGCTTCGAGAAGGTCCTTAATGGTGGCTTCCAGCATGCATACTCCCTGTGGTTAAAACTTCCACCTGCTTCATCCCCTGTGGGACACACTCGTGACCACCCACCGGGTCCACAGATGTGACTAATTGTAAAGTAAAGGCTAACGCTTCGAGAACTGGAATCTCTTACGAGCCTTGACCATTCCGTATTTTTTGCGCTCGACCTCGCGGGCGTCACGGGTCAAAAGTCCCGCGCCCTTGAGCGGTTTGCGAAGCGTCTCATCCATCTGGATAAGCGCCCGCGCCAGCGCCAACCGCACAGCACCAGCCTGGCCGGTCTTTCCGCCGCCTTTAGCACGGCACTTGAAACCGACTTTGCCTGTCGTACCGGTGACATCGAGAGGAGTCTGAATATGATTGGCCAATAACTGCCGCTCAATGTACTCCCTCATTTCTTTACCGTTTATGGTGCATGTGGGATCGCCCGGTGTCAGCCAAAGGCGGGCAACCGCCTCTTTGCGTCGACCTGTAGCGTAATAAATCTGCTGCTGCATCAAATGCCTTTCAATATGATAAAAACGACTATTTTGCTAATTGAGTTCAAGTGGCTCCGGCTTCTGCGCTTTGTGCGGATGATCGGGACCATCGTATACGAATAACTTTTTCAGCATCTTGCGGCCAAGCCTGTTCTTCGGCATCATTCCTGAAACAGCTTTCCTGAACAGTCTGTCAGGAGTCTTGGTCAGCATCTGCTCGAATGTACGTTCAGTCAGACCGCCCGGATAGCCCGAATAGCGATAATACTTTTTCTCGGTCATCTTGTTGCCGGAAATCTTCACCTTTCCGGCGTTCACGATAATCACATAATCACCACAATCGAGGTGAGGAGTGTATATCGGTTTGGTCTTGCCCATCAGGATTCGAGCTATCTTGTTGATCTGCCGCCCAAAACTCTTGTCGGCAACATCGACCACGTACCACTGTTTCTGAATCTCAGAAACCTTCGGAATATAAGTCTTCATTCAATCTCCTCAAGAGCCATGAAAAATCTCAGACGCTTATTATATCCATTATTCCCCATTTGTCAAGCCCCTCAACACAAACTTTTGTGTACTTTTCAACTATTATCTCGAACTGAGATTGTCTCCCGATAACAAAAAATGGTGGGTTTCCCATCTCAACAGGGTATCCGGTTCTAATCTTCGCCGACGATCTGGATCACAACCTCGCGACTTCTCGGCCTGTTATCGAAATCGAGCAACACAATCTGCTGCCATGTTCCCAGTATCATTCTGCCTGAGGAGAGCGGAATTGAAAGTGACGGACCAACCAAAGCTGCCCGAATATGCGAGAAGCCATTACCATCCCCCCATGTCGCATCGTGGTGATAGGTCGGGCCTCTTGGAATAATCTTCTCGAAAAACTCCGGCAGATCCCTGAGCAGACCCGGTTCGTGTTCGATCGTTGTTATACCTGCTGTCGAACCGGGGATGAAAACTGTCACTACACCACGAGTGATGCCTGAATTCTTGACAATCTCGACGACTCGCGAAGTCAAATCGATAACATCGCCGTCGCCATTAGTTTCAAATTGAATACTACTTGTTTCTATCATAAAAAGGAATTTATAGCATTGTGCTGCGTTGGCAAGGATTTATTCAACCGATCATTCCTTATCTACAAAGCAGAAGATGTCAATCAGACAGGCCATTGACCTACAGATAGTTGAAACAAATCCAAGTAGATTATTCCAACCTGGAGCATGACAGCTTGAGTGTCAGGCTCCAAGTGAGCCTGACCTACGGCAACAGCTTCGAGTATAGTTCAGATTCTGGATTTTTCCAGCAGGTTGCCTTTGTCATCGATCTCAAGAGACCGTCTAATCTTGCGTGTGGATGTTTTGGGGAGTTCCTCAGTTCGAATATAGTATTTCTTTATCCGCTTGAAATCAGCAAGGCGCGAACAAACCGACATGACCTCAGCTCGAATGATTTCATCTGTCGAACTCGCATCACCATTCGACTCGAACTGGCTGATGAACTCCTGATCCGGCACGATGATCGCTATGACATCCTCGGCATTGCTATCGGGTAGTTTTTTCCCCAGCACTAATGATTCCAGAATATAGGGTGACTGATCGAGCAATGCCTCGATTTCTTCAGGATAGATATTCTTACCTGACGCTGAGACGATCACATTCTTTGAACGGCCTGCGATGTAGAAATACCCATCGTCATCGACTCGACCGATATCGCCCGTAAAAAACCAGCCGTCCCTCAAGACTTCATCAGTAGACTCAGGGTTGTTGTAATATCCCATCATCACCATCGCCCCCCTGACTATGATCTCACCCATTCCCTTGTCGTCGGGATTGTCGATCTTCATCTCGACGCCGGAAAGCGGCAGCCCAATCGACTCGAATTTATTTCTTTCCAGCGGATTGACCGAGAGTACCGGCGAAGTCTCTGTAAGACCATACCCCTGAACGAGGTATATCCCTATAGCATTAAAAAACTCGCCCACAACATGAGGCAACGCCGCACCACCGGATACGAACATCCTGAGTTTGGTCAACCCTGCTTTCTTTCTGAGCGATGCAAAAAGCGTTCTGCCTCGATAAGAGAATTTTCTCAACCCGCGCGATGACACCCAGAATAATAGTCTGAATATCAGACGGTTCAGGGCGGAACTCCTGTTGATTTTACGCTTGAATCCAATATACATTTTCTCAAACAACAGCGGGACTCCGCACATGATTGTCACACAGTTATCTCGTAAATCTTCGAGAATCTCTGTCGATTTATAGCTCCTTGCGTACACGATGCTGCAACCTCTCGACATTGGCAGCAGGAATCCGCACGTACACTCGAAAGTATGGTGTAACGGTAGTATCGAAAGGAAAACGTCGTCGGGTACAAAACGCAATGTTTTGTGAACAGCGGCGACATCCGAGATGATATTCCTGTGTGAGAGCATAACACCCTTCGGCTTGCCTGTCGTGCCGGATGTATAAATCAGGACAGCGAGCCTGTCAGGCTCCATCGCAGGGAACCTGATGTCCTGCCCTCTCCCCTTTTCGAGTAGGTCAGCAATTTTGGGAGCACCGAAACTCCCTGAGGATTCTGTCGCGACAACCGTCTCCAGTGACGGCAAATCTTTCCTGATCCGCTTGAATGTCTCGACCTGGCCGCCGGAACAAATTACACATGTCGCAGAACAATCCTGCAGCATTGACTTCAGCTCATTGTCTTTAAGTCCTGAGTCAAGCGGGACAACAACACCCCCCATCCTCAGTATCGCCAGATAACTGATGCACCACTCAGACGAGTTTCGCTCGCCTGTAAGTCCCACGCGATCGCCGGCAGCGACGCCTGAGAGCACAAGCCCTCTCGCCAGATCGATAGTCATGGCACGCGCAGTTGCGTATGTAGTCGTTTTTCCCGACGTATCCTTGAAAAGAATATTCTCAGAAAAATCGTCTGCCGAAGTATCGAGCAAGTCAGTGATAAATTGCCAGTTATTCATTTTGACTAATTTAGTCCGCATGAGGCTTACAGGCAACAGAAAAGGCCACCCTTTCGGACGGCCTTTTATTACAATCAGGATGTGGATTCCTGTTTAGTTATCCGTTTCCTTGATCTTGATTTTCTGTGTGAGAATGACTCCCCCGCGAGGATCATGGTCAGTAACGGTGATATATGCGTTACCCTCGACAGCCGGAGCCGTGTAGGTAAATCCTACGACCTCGCCATATTCATTGGAATAAAGCGTATCCACATCGGATGGGTCACCATCACCATCGGTTATATAGCCATCAGAGGCAAAGGCAGTAACCAGGTGACCACCAAGCAGGTTGCCTGCACGGTCTTTGATCAATACTGTTATTGGTTCAGACGACGAAGGCGCGACAGTCGTGTTGATATTCAGTTCCGACTCGCCTGTATGAGTATATCCGGTCAGCAATTGCACGGTCACAGTATGAGACACACCAGAACCGATACCCGCCGTAGCCGTCAACTGACCATACGCACCAATTCCGTCGTCTGGAATCGTGTACGAATAATCTTTTGACAGCACCTGAGATGTCAACTTTGCCTTCGCAATACTCGCGTGACATCCATCAGAGGTTTCAGTATTCGATATCGCACCTTCAGGCCAGAAATCGAATTCGACATCAGTCCCGTCAAGCGTGAAAATACCGTTTGCATCGAGCACTTCTACGTAAACATAGCCATTATCAACACCGTCAGCCTGGAGCACTGTCGGGTACGAATATATGTCCACTGACGCCGGAAATCCTGAAACCCAAAGCAATGAACTATCCTTGACATTGCCTGCGTCAGTCTCAGCTATGATCCATGCACGGCCATCAAGACATTCATTTGTCGAGCGGAAGATCGATGTCGCAATACCTTCATCAGTGATCGAAGATGCGTCAACCATCCCGATAGTATTCGTCGTGAAGTAAACTACCGTAGTATCCATGACCGGGTTGTTATACATATCCTCAACCAGCGCGACAACATTCGAAGTCACATTGACAAATCCACACCCAAGGATATTACATGGATCAACCCCGACCGAAATATGATCGGGAGGTCCCGCATTTACGCCAATCAGTGTGACGTCAGATAAGACCGACC
>JAJRZO010000410.1 GCA_024275215.1 Candidatus Zixiibacteriota bacterium
AGGCTTGACTTCAGCGGACCTCATATCGAACTCTGCAAGGCTATCGAGAAAGCGCTCGAAGAGAAAACCGGCAGACGCCTTCCTATCAATGTTGATGGAGCTATTGCGGCTGTGATCTCGGATATGGGATTCGACTACAGGCTTGGGAAAGGTTTTTTTATTCTAAGCAGGACTGCCGGACTGATTGCTCATGCTTTCGAGGAATGGACAACGCAGCGTCCCATGCGAAAACTGGGTAATACTGACGGATGCGAATACAAGGGACCATCGACGAGAGATGTTCCCTGATGATAAAACAGCCTTATGAAGAGTAAATCCCGCGAAGGCGGGAATCTTTCGAGCATATTGGATGATACATTGACTCCAGCAGTAGGAAGTGTCGCAAAACCCCTATGACCATCATAATTGTGAGCGAGGCGTCGCAATCTTAGTTTATGGGGATTGTACTGTATCTGTCGTCCGTAATAAGGAGTTAGATCAGGAATGAACTTATTCAGAAAATATCTGAGCAGGCTTGCTGTCGCTTCTTTGTTCGTTATCTCTGTAATAGTTCTGAGTTGCGGAACCGCGAGGAAGTCTGATATTAGCGAAAACGTGACGGTATCGAAGCATCCGACAATGCTGACTGCTGATGTTAATCATGAGAGTGTACTTTTGAAATGGAAAACCAATCGTGATGACCTGCTTATCAAAGGCTACAATATATATCTTGACTCACGCGCTGCACGGGATGATACGATGGGACTCCAGATAGATAAAATGACGCTGGTAATTGGTGATGTCTATCCGGGCGACACCGATCCCTCCACGGATTATGAAACGTTTGCGGCGTCTGATTTGAAAGATGGTGTTACGTACTTCGCGGCGGTGACGACTGTGTTTGCTGATGGAACTGAAAGTGAACCATCGAACACGGTCAGGTTTATTTGTCACCCGCGTGGTGAATTCAGGCTGGCGCAAAGTTATTCCGGCGAGAATGATGGATATTCGCTCGGACAGGCTAAGTATGTACCGACAGATGATCTCGATAATTACATCTATTACGCCATCATCAACGGGAAAGACTTTCTCCTGTCACCATCAAGAATCAACGATGTCTTGCGCAAGGTTGAGTTCTTTAAGTCAGGTCTCAAGTCTGTTGATGACAAAATCAAGCGGCCGAATGGTCAGGGGACTGAAAAGATAGCCATAACTGCGGGTGATGGCTGCGTGCTCAGAACGGCGGACGGAAGTTATGCCAAACTGATAGTGAAGGATTTCGAGGGGAGCGGGAAGGACAGAGTCGTGAGAATAGAATACAGTTTTATGCCCGTTCCGAATCTGCTCGATTTCTGAGTCGAAAATGCACAGTCAGTTTCCCGATCTGGTTACAGTATCTATTAAGAAGAATGTTCAGCTTGGCGACCGGATGGGTGTCTACACTCTTCGATGTGCGCATTACGATCATCTAAAACTGAAAGAAGAAAAGTCGCTTGCAGTCGCACTTCTGGATCGCGGCAACAGGAATCTTCCACAGTGGAATCAGTTCGTGGAGCTTGCTGCCGGACATCCGCTCGTTGTATTCTCGTATTGGGGACTGGAAAAATTCTGGCCGATCGACCAACTCGAAGCTTACTATTCCAGGAACAGTAAGTCGATCTATGACATTGCCGATCTTTCACACCTGATCTTTCCGGGTGAACTGTTTCAAGCGCCCGATAAACTGCTTGAACTCCTTGCGAAGTACACTCGACCCGGTGAAAACCTGCCTGATGATCCGACTCTGAAATTGTTCACTCAACTGACAACCTATGCGGCGTCTATCGATCTTGGATCGATTCAGGATATGTCTCTTCTGCTTTCGTTTGAGCACCCGGCCCCTGCTGACTGGCTTGCGAGATTGTCAGGTCTTGCCGTGCCGCGACTTCAGTCTTATCATCGACTTCCTGAGAATATCCGCAAACCCGATGAAAGTGAGTTGTCTCAGGATGATACCGTTGAAAGCACGATCGATTCGATATTTCTGGAGCGGGGTCCTGAGTCAGAGGCATTGTCGGAATTCGAGAATCGCCCGGAACAGATCGAATACGCGAGGCAGTTTGAATGTGCGCTGAAAAGCGATGAATATTTCCTGGCGGAGGCAGGTACGGGTACCGGCAAATCTCTGGCATATCTTATACCTGCGCTTCGCTACAATGCTTCTACCGGACAACGCATTGTAATCTCGACACACACTCGGAATCTTCAGCATCAACTCTTTCACAAGGATCTTATACAGGCTGAAGATATGCTTAGGCATCACACGCGCTCTGTCCTTTTGAAAGGCAGAACCAATTATCTATGCTTACTCAAGATGCACATTGCAAGGGGAACTGCATCACGGAAGTTTGATGCGCAGCAGCTTGCGGAACTCGCATCAGTCCTTGCTTTCAAAGATTTGACTCTTTCGGGTGATCTGTCGGAATTGAGCGGCATATCTCCTTCAATCAGGAGAGAAATACAGTGTGATCCAGGGTTTTGTCCCGGCTCGCGATGTGTTCACTATACGAAATGTTTTTTCTTCAGGGCACGTCGGGCGGTAGGGAAGTCAGATGTTGTCGTGACCAACCATGCTCTTTTCTTTTCTGACCTCATGTCAGAGACTGATATTCTCGGAAAACCCGGAGTTGTAATCTTTGACGAAGCGCATCAGATCGAGCGTGTTGCCACCGACAGCATGACAGGAGAGCTTTCAAGGGCGTCACTAATTGCACTGTTTGATCCTCTTGATGTCATCTATCCCGGTATGCCGAGCAGGATTATGTCTGTTGCGGGAATTGTATCGAGAACCTCGGATGATCCCGACGATGTTGCGATTTCACAGAAACTGGCATCCGATTGTGCGAAGACTATCAAAGTATGCCGCAACGACACAAACAGACTTTTCAAGAGAATAGGTATATATATTTCTGAGAATAAGCTGACTCCGCGCACTTACAGTCGCAGAGAACGACTCGGCGACCATCATGCGCTGCTCGAACTGATTCTCGATGTTCTTGAACAGCTTCGCGAGAATATGAACCGCCTAGCAATACAATTGAATCGCCTTCTTAAACTTGTTGAGACAACTGATCTTAGTCTTGATGAAACTATTGACACTGAATCAATACAGGTAGTGCTCAATTCGCTGCGAACATACACCACTTATATCGATAATATCGTGGGGGCTGGCAACGGCAGATGGGTTCGCTGGCTCGAAGTCTCACCGTCTGGGTGGTATGCGCTGAAGATTGCGCCTGTCCAGATTGGCGAATACCTGAGAGATTTACTTTTCAGTAGATATGACAGGGCGTTGTTTACATCGGCGACAATGACGATTGAAAACGATTTCAGCTTCATCGAGGATCGACTCGGACTTGAGCCTATTCCCGAAGAGAGAAAACGTAAACGGGTGTTTGGCAGTTCATTCGATTTCAACTCACAGGTGAAGTTCGTATGTGCAGCCTTCCTGCCATCCCCGAGAACTGATTTCTATCAGCAGAGACTTTCAGCGTTTCTCCGTCAGTTGC
>JAJRZO010000411.1 GCA_024275215.1 Candidatus Zixiibacteriota bacterium
ATGATTGCAGTTCATGCTTTGCTGAAGAATCGCAAGCCTGACCTTCTGATATCTGGTATAAATCGTGGCCCGAATATGGGCGATGATGTGACATATTCCGGTACAGTCGCCGCTGCAATCGAAGGTTCTATAATCGGTATTCCATCTATCGCTGTGTCGCTCACTGACTGGGATACTGATGATTATCTGCCGGCAGCTCGCGCTGTGCGGAAGATTGTGCGGCAATTATGGAAATGGCCGTTCCCTGATTGTAATCTGTTGAATGTCAATATTCCGTACATGGGAAAAGACAACTTCAAAGGCGCCAAGATCACAAAACTTGGCAAGCGTGTATATAACGATATTATTGTCGAGAAAACCGATCCTCGAGGCAAAAACTACTATTGGATTGGTGGCGAACCGGAGTGGTTCGAGGTCGAGGGATCAGATTATTCTGCTATAAATGCCGGATACATTTCGATAACACCCATCGGAATCGATATGACATCCCGCAAGACATACGAGAGCTTCTCGCAGTTGGAGATCAAAGTTTAGTTTGCATTCATTTTTTTGCGCCGTCAGGAAAGGATTCCTGACGGCGCATGGAAAGATTTAGCTCTGCATCTCTTGTCGCTTATGTCCGCCTGGGGTGTGAGGATTGTAGGGATGTCACGCCCCAAGCGGGCATGACCTACAAGTAAGATCACATTGGCGGTTGTTTGTCGATTCTGCAAAAAGATGTTGACATTCGTGGAAAAGTCGATAACATCAGTACGCCCGAATGTATCGGGGTGTAGCTCAGCATGGTAGAGCACTTGGTTCGGGACTAAGGAGTCGCTGGTTCAAATCCAGTCACCCCGATATAATGAATCGAGAGAAGCTGTGAGCTTTGGATAATGCCCAAATCCGCTAATAGAATCTATATCGGAGTCATCGGCGCAGGACATTGTTCAGAGGAAGTCACAAAAACGGCGTTTGAAGTCGGCAGAAGAATTGCCGAAGCAAACGCCATTCTCGTATGTGGAGGATTGGGGGGAGTGATGGCTGCTGCATCCGAAGGCGCGCAATCCGCAGGTGGCGTCACGATTGGCATCCTGCCCGGAACTGATCGGTCAGACGCGAACAGCTTCATTGAGTATGCAATTCCAACAGGAATGGGCGAAGCGCGAAATCTGCTCGTCGTCCGAAGCAGCGATGCGATCATCGCATTACCCGGTGGATCGGGAACGCTCTCGGAATTGGCATTTGCACAAAAACTTGAAAAACATATTATTGATTTTGGCGGCTGGAATATATCCGATGCCGCGCATAAAGCATCAAATGCAGAGGAGGCAGTCCGATTAGCACTCCAGATGACAACACCAAGGATGGATATGTCTGCGCGAGAGTCCTGATTTCAGGGATGGTGCAGGGTGTAGGATTCAGATACTTCACGACATCCACCGCAGAAAAATTTCCGATCAACGGATACGTAAGAAATCTCGATACCGGCGATGTCGAGATCGAAGTCGAAGGATCGAAAGAAGCGGTTATGCAATTCCTGATGGCACTTAAAAAAGGACCAACCTATTCGCACATCGAGAATTTTCAGATCGAGTGGAAGAAATACGAGAATGTTCACGACAATTTCTTTGTGAAGTACAAGTGATCCTGTAGTAAAATTTGTTCGATCGTAAATATCTCGAAAGGAATACATGTTCTTTTCATATTGCAGCTTCTGACAGCTTGAAATTGCTCTCATGATTTTGATTGACTGTCCGGTTATTACACGTTAAGATTATAATTCGCTGCCCCCGTAGCTCAGGGGATAGAGCAGTGGTTTCCTAAACCACGTGCCGCAGGTTCGATTCCTGCCGGGGGTATGTATATTTCCACAGATATCCGAGGAGATTGTTCGTGAGTATTCATCAAGTGGGCGGCATTCGGTTGAACATTCTTTGTACGCCTGCGTCAATTCACAGAGAGTACATGAGTTACGTGAACGAGAAATGTTCAGAAAGCGTTTGACACACACATGCTGTTTGTTATATCTTTTGCGAAAATTTTTCCGGAATGATGGGAGGAAACACCCTTATGAAGATTAGATTGATAATTACAGTGATTCTGCTTCTGACCCTGGCGTTCGGGATCTCAATCGGACAGGACAGGGTCGCTCCTGATTGGGCTAAAGCTCTTGATCGCGCTGATCTTAACTGGACAGGATCTGGTGTCCGAGCCAGATCGATGGGCGGAGCGTTTATCAGTATTGCCGATGATGCTTCAGCTATCACATGGAATCCTGCAGGACTTATTCAGACACTCGACCCACAACTATCATTCTCGGGGACATTTACCAGACCTCGAGATACTTACAGCCTTTCCTATGATTATGCGCCCGGCGGAGATTATGTTGTGGACGATGACAAGTGGATGATCGACTATGCGTCGTTTCTTGCACCGATAAAGATCGCGGGTATTCAGTTTTCCACAAGCGTTGCATACCAACGACTGACCAACATGGCGCGGGCAAGATGGCTAAACCCAGGATCGGTAGTAGTTCCTACTCTCAGAGATGATATTAACTGGATAGATATTGTCCCGACGACTTTTGAATCGTGGGGAACCGGTTCTATTGATGTAGGAAATCTTGGTTTCGGCACGAATATTATTGACAATCTATCTTTCGGAATGTCAGCGAATATCTACTTTGGCAGTACTAATGAAGGGTATGATATTCTGGCAGAGTGGGATGCAGTTCAGGGTGTCGGTGGCAACGCTGAACAGAGGAAACGCAGATTCCGCGGCCACTCACTTTCAGAGATAAGCCATTCCGGGTTCAACCTGACGCTCGGACTTCAACAGAGGTTCGAGAAACTCAGGCTCGGAATCGTTGTCAAGACGCCGTTTAGTCTCAAGAGCACATGGGATGCAGTCCAGAATGATACAGTGTGGGAATATGATCCTGAAGATGGCAAGGGCTATGTCATGGTGCCTACAGCGACTCCGGGATGGAAAGTGGACAGAATCCTTACCGACCGAATACAGAAGCTTGAGATTCCACTAACAGTAGGCGCCGGTGTCAGCTACAAACTATCTCCTGACTTTATTGTCTCAGGCGATTTCGAATGGCGCAGGTTCGGTAAGTCTGAGCGGCTTATCGCTGATTCTATCGTGGTGAAAACATCCGGGGAAAAAGAACAATTTTTCACATCATATCCTTTGAATTATTACAATTCGGGAGAAGGACGACTCGGATTTGAGTATAATCTCGACACGGAAAAGGGAATCATTCCTTTGCGCGGTGGCGTAAGATATGTTCAACACTATCTTTCCGATGCAACAAATCTCACCTATCCAGTCACGGACGAAACAATGGCTGGAGTTCCAAGTATCTATTATCGGGATCCGCG
>JAJRZO010000412.1 GCA_024275215.1 Candidatus Zixiibacteriota bacterium
AGAGCCATTAGGCTGTAAGGAATCAAGATTTCATTGATACAGGATCCGGCAGCAATGCTGGTTCGACCTAAGAACAACGCCCCGTTGCGGTAGCGTTTCGCAACACAGTACCAGGGGAGCGGACATGCTCTGCTCCCCGGGGCGAATCGAAGGTGTTCCCTTCTCTCCCTCAGGAGCCGACCGATGATAAGACGGTCGGCTCTCATGTTTATTCAATCCCGTGACTTATTCGGAATGTGTTTGATTCGCTGCATCTTCACGGTATATTCTGTACTATGTTAGTATGATATATCGTTTCGGCTGTAGATGGACAGGTTAAGAAAGAGATGCTGACAATTAAATCGACATCAGATGATCCGATGCTGCAGGATCTTGGTATCTGTGCGGGATCGAAACTGCTTGCTGTGAATGGCAGTCAGGTTCGCGATTCGCTCGATTATGAATTCCTGTCGACTGAGGAAGATTTGGTTTTGCTGTTAGAAACACCCGATGGTGAACAGATCGAACTCGAAATAGAGTTTGATGATCTTATCGGACTTGAATTAGAATTTGAGCCTGACAAGATCAGAACATGCGGGAACAAATGCGTATTCTGTTTCATCCATCAGCTTCCGAAGGGTCTGAGGAAATCACTATATCTCAAGGACGAAGATTATCGGTTGTCGTTTACTCATGGCAACTATGTCACTCTCACGAATCTGAGCGAGGATGATTTCGAGCGGATCGATTCCCAGAGATTATCGCCACTCTATGTCTCGGTTCATACCACTGATGAGAATCTTAGAAGGAAAATGCTTGGGAAAGATAAAGTTCCTGATTTAATGCCGCAGCTTAGGCGGCTTGTTAGATCGGGAATCGAAGTCCATACTCAGATTGTATTATGTCCCGGATGGAATGATGGCGAGCATCTCGAACAGACAATCGATGATCTTGCCGCGTTGTATCCAGGTGTAAAATCTCTTGCGGTCGTACCTGTCGGACTGACAAGACACAGGTCGAAACTTCCAGAAATGGATCCGGTGGCTCCTGAACTTGCTTGTAATGTGCTGCCCTACCTGATGGAAAGGGGAGAAGCATTTGTGAAATCAATGTCGAGCAGATTTGTTTTTCCTGCTGATGAGTTTTTCATACTTGCGGGGGAGCCGATACCGAACAATTCATATTACGATGATTTCCCGCAGGTTGAGAACGGCGTCGGGATGGTGCGGCAGTTGCTGGATTCGGATATTGCGGATGATATTTCGATCGAGAGTGATTTGTCTCTTACCGTATTGACAGGTCGTATGATTTCAGACATTCTCGATTCAACTCTTGCCGAGAAATGGAAAACCGTAACGGGCCTCGAATGTGAGGTCGTGCCTGTCAGGAATAATCTAATGGGGCAAACAGTCACGGTTTCGGGATTGTTGTGCGGTGTTGACATGATCGCTGCTGCGAAACGTCTGGAACGAATCGGCGACTGTGTTATTGTGCCGCCTGATTGTCTTAATGATGATGGTCTGTTTCTGGATGATCTGACTCTTGATGACATGTCGGATCAACTTGGACGACCCGTGATTCAGGCATTACATTCTCCACGTGAGACTCTATTAAGAGCAATAAAGGAGCTGTCGAATTGAATCGCCTTCCGGTCGTAGCAATCATAGGTCGCCCGAATGTCGGGAAGTCAACTCTGTTTAATCGTATCCTGCGGCAGCGTATCGCTGTTGTCGATGACCAGCCCGGGGTGACACGCGACCGTCTGTTTGGTCGTGCCGACTGGGCGGGAAAAGAGTTCTTTCTGATTGACACAGGTGGTTTTATTCCTGACAGCGATGATCTCATAAATCAGCTTGTCCGTGAACAGGCGGAGATTGCGATAGATGAAGCTGATCTTGTGTTGTTCATGGTCGATTCCAGAGTCGGTTCGACTGATCTCGATGATGATATTGCCCGGAGACTTCAGCGGTCGAGAAAGCCGGTATTGGTCATTGCGAACAAGGCTGATAACGAAACCTACCAGCTTGAAGCGAATCAGTTTTTCTCTCTCGGACTTGGGGAGCCAATCGACATCGCGGCGATTTCCGGCTATAACTTTGGCGACATGCTCGACCTGATTGTCGGACATCTTCCCGAAGGCGAAGAATTCGATGAAAGCGATAAGCTCAAAATTGCCGTTGTGGGACGACCCAATGTGGGCAAATCTTCTTTCGTAAATTTCCTCAGTGGAAAACAACGTCAGATTGTAACAGATATTCCCGGCACAACCAGAGATTCGATAGATACTGAGATCGAATTTGAAGGTGAGAAATTTATCCTGATAGATACAGCCGGTCTCAGGAGAAAATCGAGAATCAAAGAGAATCTTGAATTCTACACTACGCTTCGGACACTTAAAAGTGTCGAGCGATGCGATGTCGCGGTAGTTCTGATCGAGGCGCAGGAGGGGTTGCTGCATCAGGACATTCAGGTGCTCGAAGAAGTGATGTCCTTCAGGAAAGGAACTCTGCTCGTAATAAACAAGTGGGATTTGATCGAAGAAAAAGAGACTGATACTTCAAAGATATTCGAGGAATCAATTCGCGGCAAAATACCTACATTATCATACTTGCCGATGGTTTTTATTTCCGCCATCACCGGTCAGCGTGGAGTAAATGTTCTCAAACTCTGCAAGAAGATAGATGAGCGGCAGAAATATCGTATCCAGACGTCGGAGTTGAATCGATTCATTGAGGAGACTGTCAACAGGCAGCATCCGGCGGCTGTGCGCGGAAAACATATCAAGTTCTTTTATGCGACTCAGTCTGAAATCTGCCCGCCGACATTTGTATTCTTTTGTAACTACCCGAAACTCCTGCAGAGACAATACCTCAGGTATATCGAGAATCGTATGCGCGCGACATGGGATTTCGAAGGTGTGCCGATCAGAATCAAAGTGAAATCGCGGGACAAGAAGAACTGATGCAGACAAAAACAGATCTGAAAAATTTCAGCTTGAGCCAGCTTGAGTCTTTATCGGATGAACTTGTCGGTCGGAAATATCCGGGGCGGCAGTTGTTCCAATGGATTCATCGGCATAACATTACAGAGTTTTCAGGGATGACAAGCTTGTCGAAGGAATTCCGCGAGCTTCTTTCCGAGAATCATTATGTTTCGCGTGCTGAGATTGTCAATACAATGACATCCGAAAACGACCGAACCCGCAAGCTGTTGCTCAAGCTTGCTGATGGAGCAATGATCGAAACTGTCTGGATACCGGGATCGAACAGAAATACGATATGTGTCTCAAGTCAGGTCGGATGTCCGTTGGCGTGCAGATTCTGTCTGACCGGCACGATGAAATTGAAACGTGATCTTACTGCCGGTGAAATTGCCGAGCAGGTCTATTCGGTCAAATCTGTTCTGTCGGGCGGTGATGATTTTCAGAATATAGTCTTCATGGGTATGGGGGAACCGTTCCTGAACTACGACAATGTTGTCGCTGGTGCGGAACTCCTGATGTCCGATCATGGTCTTGGTGTCGCACAGAAAAGGATTACATTTTCGACTGTTGGGATCGTGCCGGGTATATATCGGCTCGCCGACTCAGGTCTGAAGACCATGCTTGCGGTATCGCTTCACGCCGCTAATGATGATCTTCGTTCGGAGATTGTTCCGATCAATAAGAAATATCCGCTATCTGAATTACGCACCGCGATGAAACACTATGCTGATACTACCGGAAGACGATTGACGATTGAGTATTGTTTGATCGACGGCATCAACGATACGCTCGAATCTGCCAAAGACCTTGTGAAATTTATACATGATTTGCCGTGCAAAATCAATCTCCTCGCATATAACCCCGCACCGGGGCTGCCGCCTGAGTTTCGGCGGCCATCTGAAAAGAGCATTGCGCGTTTCACTGATTACTTGTATCCACGTTGTCCCGCGGTAACATTCCGCAAGTCGAGAGGAGCGGACATACTCGCCGCATGCGGACAACTTGCGAGTAACAGGAATGAGTCTGTGTAGTCCTTATAGGTCATTGTGCGCCGTCAGGAATCCTTTCCTGACGGCGCATAAGGATTCCTGACGGGCATAGGGATACACCCTCTGCCAGCTTACACACTAAAAAAGAAATTACCTGAAGATTGTCCTGCCAAGATTGATGTTGACACTCGGAAACTCTCTACCTTTATTATCCTCTGAAATTGGTTCGGTGCAGAGCGCTTAATAGGGAAGGTGGTGAGATGCCACCGCAGCCCCGCTACTGTAATCGGCGACGAAAGCAGGCACGAATAACGAATGCCACTGCCCTCGGGTGGGAAGGCGCCTGCCGGTAGAATGACCCGTGAGCCAGGAGACCTGCCGAACCTTACCTGAACCTTAACCTTGCGCGGGCGAGGATGAGAGTCACATTGCGATTTTCAACCACATTGTCTGCGCTATGATTTGCTGATGATTCTGCAACGAGCAATCCTGTTGATCTGCATGCTGGTGATCTCAACCAGTATCGTATCAGGGCAGTCTGATATGAGCATCAGAGGGCGTCTAACCGACTGCGAAACGGGTCGTCCCGTATCCGATGTTGCCATCAGTATCAGTGCCACAACAAATTCTATCGTCATAGATGAAGATGGATCATTCCGTATCTATGGCCTCAAACCCGGATCTTATGAGATCGAAATCTCTGCCCCGGCATACTATAGTGAACGAATTGCGGTTGTTGCACTTAGTGATGAGACAGTGCGTTATGATCGATGTCTTAAACCATTGCTTTATCATGCTGAATCGCAGAAGATTCGCATTGCAAGACTTAACAATGATTCGCATAAGATTGTTTTCGACCGCAAATCGCCGCAATTTCAGTCTGCAAGTACTGTAGCCGAAATTCTCGATCAGATTCCAAATCTGGTTGTCAACAGCACCGCAGGAAATTCGGGAGAGGCGTCGATTTCAGTCAGAGGCGGACCATCGAAAGAAGTCCTTGTGTTGCTCGACGGCGTCAGGATCAACTCGCCGATCACAGGCGTAGCTGATGTCAATTCGATACCGATCTCGAATGTCTCTCGAATCGAATTCCGGCAGGGGGGGGCATCATCGCAATTCGGTGGTGGAGCGGTCGGTGGTGTGCTGAGCATTTTCACGACAATGACTCATGCTGAATCGAACCTTGAACTCAACGGTTCAACCGGGAGATATGGCGCAGGTTCTGAATCGGCAAGGGCTGATGTCGGACTTGGATATACTGGCTCGGCATCAGCATCATATTCTCGTTTCACTGCAAAGAATGATTTCATGTATGAGCATAAGAGAAAAGGAGTGATCCGACGCGAGAACGCCGACATTGCAAGAAGGAACAGCAGCATTGCCGCTCAATTTGGTCAGACCAGTCCCGGATGGCTGAATCTGTCTTACATGAAATTCGAGCAGAAGAATGGTTTGCCGGGATTCCTGCCTGATCAATTCACTCCGGAAGCTCGCAAAGAAGAGTCGCGTGATATTTTCTCCGTCTGGATTGACAGGCGTTATGGTATGGCGACATATAGCACGCGATATTCTTTCAAGGCTTACGATCAGCGATTCCGAGACAGCGACAAACTTCGTCATCTCGAAACTGATGTCGAATATGCGGACAGACTTCATCAGATAAAAGCCGATGTCGATTTCCGACTCAATCCGAAGACGACCTTGAATATCTCAACAACAGGTGCATACGAATCATTCACAATGGAGAATTTTATCAGGCCGGGGGCGGTGTTCGATAATGTTCTCGAACGAAGAGCGGCATTCGTGATCTCGGCAAACAGGTCGGTTTTTGAATCTGGGGGAAAGCTCAGGTTTTCTGCGGACATGCTCATGCGATTGCGAGGTGATTACAGCAGCCTGTTTGATCCGCTCTACTCGCCGTCGATTCATACGGGCGTCAATTACACTCGCTGGATACGAGGTCGCCTGGAATTGTCGTATGGTAAATCGTACAGGCCGCCGCTGTACACATCGCTTTTTTGGAATGACGGTATGTTCGCAGTCGGCAACCCTGATCTTCGACCGGAGCGACTTGAGGAATCATCGACATCACTGAGCGTATCGGCGCCGATACTTGGCGAGCTAAGAGCTACTCTGCGCTACAATCATTCGGCTTATCGCGATTTGATTTACTGGTTGAGAACGAACGACAATAAGTTTACTCCACGCAACCTGAGCGGCGCGCTCGTATTCACCCGGTCGATGGATTTTATGTGGCGTATCGATCCATTGAATCTGACGATAGACTATTCCAACACCGACCAGATATCAAAAGACCGCTCGTTTGACCGTACGAGACATAATAAGCAACTGACATATCGTCCCCGATTCATACAGGATTTCACAATCAGATATGAGAACAGGCTGATCGATTGCAGCTATCGTTTGCGAAATGTGTCCAAGAGATTCATTCGCGAGGCAAACACCAAATGGCTCGATGGTTACACTATCGCAGATATCAAAGTTGCGCTCAAGTATTTTATGAAACACGTCAGGTTCAGGCTTCAGTATTCAAGCGATAACACGACAGGCACGGAATATATGTTAGTCGAAAGATATCCACTACCGGCTCGGTTATGGTCTGTTCGACTAAGAGTGACCATTCCGCTCGGAAAATGATAACAGGAGGAAACGACATGTCACGTCCCGGAGTATGGGCAATTATTATTCTCGTCGCGACATCTCTGACAACGATGCTGAAAGCAGACGAACTTTATGTAATCAATGGTACGGCTGAGACGCTGAGCATGGTCGATCTCGAAACCGATCTTGTCTCGAATGATATTCTGACTCTCGGACTGTGGCCGAATGATATTCTGATTGTGCGCGACACGGCGTATATTGTCAACTCAGGCACATCGGATATTTTTATGTACGATCTTATCGATAAGCAGGTCGTGCGGGAGATATATCTGGGTGCTGACAGAAATCCATGGAAAATGGCGCAGATTGCGCCTGATACATTTCTTGTGACAAACTGGCTGACCAACACAATCGCGAAATTTACTTCGACAGGCGTGATCATCGATGAATCACCGATTAGCGGAGCGAACCCACAGGGAATCATTGTGCGAGGTGACACAAGTTTCATAACGACCGTATCGTTCGTATGGCAGGATACAAGCTACGATCATGGTTTCGTGGCTGCATGGGACAACAGGGGAGACTCTGTGCTGGCACCGATTCAGGTTGGCGAGAATCCAGGCGATTTGACATTCGGACCGAACGACGAACTTTATGTCGTTTGCACTGGTGAGTACGACGGCACCGGTTCTGTGTATGTTCTCGATCCGAATCAGATGGTCGTGCTCGATTCGATTTTAATCGGCGGTGATCCGACTGATATTGAGATTCTGCCGGACAACACAGGGTTCCTCGCTGCAGGCGAAGGCTGGTGGCCTCCCGGAAGTCCGGGGCATGTGCTGACATTCGATGCAGGATCACATGCAATCCTGCGAGGTTCATCGAACCCGATACTGACAGACGGTGGTGTGATGTCGGTAACGATAGCGTCGGACTCGACAGTCTTTTCACTGAACTTTGCCGATGATACAGTGACGGAATTAGACAGTGCCGGAACAATTATCAGGACATTCCTCGTTGGTGATGGCGCACAAGTCGCAGCAGTTCGACACACGCAACAGCAGTGTGAATATGCTCGCGGCGACGCCGATGGGTCTGGTGGTATCGACATTGATGATGTAGTCTATTTGATCAACTACATTTTCGGCGGCGGCGATGCGCCGGTATGCGATGGGCTGTCCGGCGATGTCGATTGCAGCGATGCTATAGACATCGATGATGTTGTGTATTTGATAGAATATATATTCGGAGGCGGTCCCGCGCCATGCGATTATTGATTTGCTGAATTTGAAATCAGGATTCGTCTATAATGGAATCACCGGGGTCTGCTGTCGGTAACATGATTGTGAATGTTGTGCCGCCCGAATCGTTTTGCTTAAAGAATACTCTGCCGGAGTGAGCATCGATGATCTTCTTCGCCGCGAGAAGACCGTAGCCTTCACCTGTCTGTTTCATCGAGACTCGGTTTTTGAATAATTCTGATCGTATCTGTTGGGGGATGCCGCGCCCATTGTCTGAAACTGAGATCAACACATGGCTCCCATCTTCTGAAAGACAGGTTGTCACTGTCACAGTGGGGTTTTCTGCGCCTGATGCTGAAACTTCATCAGCAGCATTGTGAATCAGATTACCGAATGCCTGTTTCAGTTTACCGATGTCGCCGCGAATGGGGGGAAGGTCATCGCCGAGATTCAATTCGACATGTACGCCATCAAATCTGTTTTGCGGAGTGAAAAACTCAATCAGGCTTTGTATGTGTGCGTTTATATTCGAAAAAACTGATTCACCCTGTGACTTGCCATAGTCTGAAAGTTTCTCAGACATTGAGCTGATTTTTTCCAGAGTCTGTCTCATCAGATCAATTTTCTTCAGAGTTACGCCACAATTCTTTTTCTCGCAGAATATC
>JAJRZO010000413.1 GCA_024275215.1 Candidatus Zixiibacteriota bacterium
GAATGCAGGCAGCCTTTCTTGATCTTGGATTGGAACGAACATCGTTTCTTCATATTTCAGATGTCGGGACTGACTCGTCTGCGAAAAGATACGATTTCGAGGTCGAGGATGACGAGGGTGATGGCGATACTGATATCATCCGTAAAACCAGCGTGAGAAACCCAATCGAAAAGTTGATAAAGAAAGACCAGGATATTCTTGTCCAGGTTATTAAGGAACCGCTCGGGGACAAGGGCGCCAGGGTCAGTACAGCGATCAGTATCCCCGGAAGATACCTTGTGCTTGTACCCAACGAACGGCATATCCGCGTGTCCAAGAGGATATCGAACTGGGCGGAACGGAAACGCCTGCGCAGATTGCTATTCGATCTGCGCCCGGAGGGCTGCGGGATCATTGTCAGGACTGAAGGGGAAGGTAAACATGAGAAAGATTTCAAAAAAGACATCAAACGTCTGACCAAAATCTGGGACCGGATCAGAAAAACGGCCGACAGATCATCTGCCCCAAAACTTCTCCACAAAGATGTATCAATTACTACAAGCATAATCAGAGATTTCCTGACCAATGATACTGAGCGTGTCGTTGTTGATTCAAGGCAGGACTACAAGCAGATAATATCGTTTGTCAAAATGGTGGCGCCAGCTTTGCGCGACAAGGTCGAGTTGTACAAGGGAAGCGTGCCTATTTTCGATCTCTATGGAATTGAAGATGAGATCGACAGGACATTGAACAGGAAGATATGGATCAGAAAAGGATCGTTCATTTGTATCGACCAGACCGAGGCATTATGGGCTATCGATGTCAACACGGGTCGTTTCGTCGGGAAGAAGAATCAGGAAGATACGATTCTGCAAACTAATCTTGACGCTGCTCGTGAAATCGCAAGGCAGATCAGGCTGAGAGATCTCGGCGGATTGATCGTCATCGATTTTATTGATATGTACAAACGTGAGAATCGAAAGAAACTATTTGAGAATTTCAAGTCACATTTCAGGAATGATCGTGCCAAGAATGCGATTAGCCCTGTCTCGGATTTCGGTCTGATTGAAATGACACGACAACGCACCCGTCCATCGCTGATTCAGACTTACTCCGTGCCATGTCCGACCTGTAAAGGTTTCGGGCGGGTTCTTTCGTATGAAACTATCGCCACCAAGATTGAACGATGGTTCCAGCGTGCGAAGGCGGCAGTTAAAACAAGGAAATTCGAGCTTGTGGTTCATCCTGATGTCGCAAAGTATATAACCGATCCTGAGACGGATATTTTCCGGAAATTCTCGAAACAACTCAGGTTCAAAATAAAACTTGTCGAAGACGACACGCTTTCGCCGGAGAACTATAAAGTCATCTCACTCGATGATAATCTTGAGGTGACAGATCTGTACAAGACAAAAGCTGAAATGAAGTAGTTCCGCCTAAATGAGTGCGTGAACTGCCGGGAAACAGATGCGATATCAGGACGTGGCTCGTATCGTATACAGGATTTCCCACAGGAAATTATGGAATAAAAAAGCCCCGCCGTAACAGCGGGGCTGATATTGTCAGATCCATTTCAGATTATCAATATGTCCCATAGACTTCTTTGCGATAGTCCTTAACCTTGTGATGTTCCTGAACAGACTTATACCATGACTGATACGCACGCTGACGACTCTCGCCTGACATCCGTTGCATCAGGCTGTCCTGCGCACTCGTGAAAGCTTCGAGGTTCGGCGCCTGTCGTTCGAGAAGCTTGATAACTGCAGCGCCCTTACCTGTCATGATCGGCTCAGAGAGTGGATTCTGTGCGGTAAGACGAAATGCCGTACCCAAGAAATACGGGTCCTTTCCGAGTTTCCTGACAGGGTCTTTTCTCGAAATCATATTGGTAGTGTAGAATTCCGCACCGATTTCATCTGCTGCCTGTTTAAGGCTCTTCTCTCCGAGTACGAGTTCATAAATCTTCTTTGCTTTCTCAAACGCCCTGTCGAAAAGTATTTTCTTTCGTAAATCTGAGTCTGCTCGTCCATAGCTTTCTTCGAGACTGCGTACACCGGCCTGTTTGTATCCCGCCACCTGCACAACCAGAATCCGACCCGGTTCCTCTATCGGTTTCGATATCTCGCCGACATCGTTAGTGAATGCGAAATCGTTTGCCTCAGGCGATTGTCCGAGCTTGCCGCAGGTTAAACCCTTGAGGAAATAACCGCTGTTAAGCATTTCAAACCCGGCATTTTTTGCCGCGGTTTCAAAACCGACATTGCCGGCCTCTTCGACCAGGCTCTGTGCCGCGTTTGTCAGATCAGTTATAGTCTGCCCTGACGGTTTGAATTTCAGGAGTATATGGCTGGCGCGGATTTCTTTCTTGCCATCCTCGGTCACTCTCTCGCCAGTCTTGAGAATGATATGCCATCCGAATTTCGTCATAACGGGTTCGGACATATCGCCGGAGTCAGCCAGCGCGAATGCGGCATTCTCAAATTCCGGGATCATCGCTCCTTTGCCGAACCATCCGAGGTCCCCGCCATTCTCTGCAGAACCATCTTCAGAGATATTCTTAGCAAGAGTAGCGAAATCAGATCCATCTTTAAGTTCATCGTAGATACCCTGAATATCTTCCTTGAGTGCAAGACTGTCGCTCTCTGTCGGCACTTTCTTGAACTCGACATAGTTCAGTGATGCCTCTGCGCCTTTATAGTACCTGTCCTGATGAGTGTTGTAGTATTCGATGACAGCAGCGCTATCGTTTACAACTTCAGGATCATTCTGCTGTTCAGCCATGACCAGAGCATATTCGACCTTGATCTTTTCAGTCTTGTCGATAAACTCTTCCTTGACATCCTGACTTGTTACCCGCCCGCCTGTGACAGCGATTTCCTGAAGTTTCAAAGTTACAAGATCCTCACGCGTTATGTTTTCAAGCTCGACCCAGAATTGTCTGTAACGCGGGTCCTGCATTGTTGATAGATATTTCTGGTAGTCGAATGTACCCTGCTCAGTCTGGAAATCAGGGTGTTGCTGGATGAATTTTGGAGGGAATCTTCTCATATGCTCAGCCAGTTCGACATTTGTGAGTGTCAGGCCAAGCCTCTTATATATATGTTTATTGATGATACTGTTTACCATTTCGTTCCAGGCGCGGTTACGGATTTGCAGCATTTCATCCGAGGTGATCTCGCGCTGGGACGAACGGGATGCCTGCTGGTAATAGTTATCTACAACTTTGGAGTAGTCCTGATAATTGATCTCTTCTCCGTCGACTTCGCCGATGACACCCTTCTGTCCTTTCGATCTTGTAATATCAGCTCCCCATGCGAATATGATTGTGCCGACGAACGCCGCGATGATGATGTATAGAAACGCTTTGCTGAACTTACGAAATTCCTGTAACATATTTCCGCCAATTCCTCTAAGTTAAGAGCACACGTAAAAAATCCATGAACGAGGAATATAGACATACAATCGCAAAAATCGCAAGCTTTTTTTAGCTATTCTGAGGACCCACAACAAGTCGGTGGGGAGCTTATCATTCAAGTGATGATCGTCTACTCGACATGCAGGAGCATAGCTCCCGCATACACAGTAATGCTCAGTAGAGTGATCCTGACCTGCTCCATTCTTCCAAATCGTCAAGCGGACAAGCCGCTTGCCCAGCAGGATTCACGGCATATATGTTTGCTGACCTGTTATGATGGAATGTTCGGATTATTTGGTTGACTTGGATCAGAATCATCACTATAAACGCACTCGATCATGCTGAGTATTCTAACCAAAATATCAGCTTTCCTGATAATCCTCGCAGTTGGATGGGCACAACCCGCATTGTGTATCGACAAATCAGACAATTACTTATGGCCGCTGCCGGTATCACGGGAACTGACATCCGGTTTTTGTCAGTGGCGGTCAGGACATTATCATTCCGGTATCGATATCAGGACATTCGGCAAGACCGGTTATAAGGCGGTCGCAATTTCCGACGGATATGTCGAACGCATTGCGACAAGCTGGTACGGTTACGGCAAAGTGCTCTACCTGAAACTCGATGACGGCAATGTCGCTGTCTATGCGCATCTGCTGAAGTTCACACCCGAACTCGACAAATATGTACAAGAGCAGCAAATCGCATTGAAAAGATACAAGACTGATCTTTATCCACCGCCGGGGAAATTCAAATTCAGTGCAGGTGAATCTTTGGCGTTTACCGGACAGTCGGGAGTCGGTGCGCCGCACTTGCATTTCGAAATCAGGAACAGCGAGCAGGAACCACTCTCACCGCTTGCCTTCTATCCTGAATTGCAGGACAACCATGCTCCTGTGGTTCGGAGTATATCGCTTCGTCCTCTCAATCCGGTACTGGGGCGAGTTGGCAAGTCGTTTTCGGTCAAAACAGTTTCCCTGACATCGGAGTCGGGTCGATATGTGACGAAAGATACGATCCCTGTCTATGGACCGGTCGGGGTCGAGATCGACTGTTATGACCGCAGAAATGCTACAAAGAGGAAATACTCGATCTCCCGAATTGAAATGCTTGCAGGTGAACCGCCTGAGATGATATTCGTTACTGATTACGATACTATTTCGTTCGATCGATGGAGTGATGTCAATATCGAATTGAACTATGGCAAGGCTCTCGATGGGGACAAGTTCACTCACAATCTCTATCTATTGACCGGTGCTGATCCGCCGGTATCGAATACTCTGTCAAAAGATCGAGGCATTCTTTCATGTCGAGACATTGAAGGGATTACAAAACTGACTTTCAACATTTACGATCAGTCGGGAAATGTATCGAGGGCGGAATTGTATGTTGATGTCAGACCCCATCCTCCTGTCTCCGCAATCTTTGCTGAAGATACTTGCAACACTGGCATTGGTACGAACGACTGGTCATACGAGGTGGCAATTCCCGACAGTGGATTTCAACGGTTCGACAACATGATGTCAGGTGTTGAGGCATCTGAATTCGTCAAATACATCAATGGGGATGCCTCCCGGATTAGTCGTTTCAGGCATTTGGCGGGAAAGATGCTACTCATTTCGGCGTTATCCGAAGATAGCATAAGGTTCGACTATCTGATCAGACTATCCGAAACAGGCTTCCCTGTATTCCAGCCTGATGTGTCAATTGATCAATCAGTTCTTCGCGGCCCACAACCTGAATCGGGCGGATGTGCGGTAAAGATCGACTTGGCAAAGCTCGAATCAAGCTGGAAACAAAAAAGCCGAATCGCCCGCTCGACATCCTCAGGACTGCCGGTAATTTTCGATGAATCGGATTCATCGATCAGTATCAGCCCGTCATGGGTAAGTGCGGTGCAATCAATAAAGCTCGATACGGGCACGCCGTTTGTCGCACCCGGCAAATCGGCCATAACAGTGATATTTCCCGGTGGAAATCTTGATATTGATGCGAATACTTTGTTCTCTGAGACTGCGATGTATGTTGATACGATGACGATCAAGTCATCTGATTACGGAGAGCTTAGCGTATGTGAGATCGGACCTC
>JAJRZO010000414.1 GCA_024275215.1 Candidatus Zixiibacteriota bacterium
ATGCCGGTGCGAAGAACGCCGATGATGTTCGTCGGAGCATCGAACAGTGGTTTAGCGATACTATGGACAGGTTATCCGGATGGTATACTCGCACTCTGCGATGGGTGTCTTTTGTTGTTGGTCTTGCGTTCACAATCGTACTCAATGTCGATTCTGTTGTGGTGATCAACTCCTTCTGGAGTGATCCGGTTTTGCGCGAAAGTGTTGTTGCATACACTGCGGAACGGTTGCAGGATTCAACCTATGTCAGCAGTCTTGAAGAAGGCGGCATCGACAACCTGAGAACGGAATTGTCATCGCTGACTCTTCCTGTCGGATGGACGAAGTATGGTCCTGATCCGGAATTGATAGATACCGCCAAACGCGAAGGCAAAGCTGTCTGGTGGGTTGTGATGACGCAATGGGTACCCAAAAGATTGATCGGCTGGCTGCTGACTACTCTTGCTGTATCAATGGGTGCGCATTTCTGGTTTGATGTTCTCAGCAGGTTTGTACGAATTCGATCTGCAGGGGTTGTGCCGGGGGCGAAAAAACAGTAGGCGCACAAATCCTGCGAGCACTCGAAGACAGTTCTTTATTACTATCGATTTAAGAGTTGATTTCCTGTCGTTTTGTTGTATATATAGAATTACTGGGACTATTTCACTCAAGGGTATGATAAATTAGCTCGTTTCAAGCTGGAATCTTTATTTCCACTTGAGTCGTAAGCCCACGATGTTCCATCATGTACTGGAGGTACGCGATGAGAAGAATAGTTATGCTTACCGTTCTACTGATGACAGTGTACTTGTGCGTTTTCATCAGTTCTGCCTTAGCTCAGGACATTGGAGAACCGGACACATGCAGGTTGACATCCAACACCTGGATCATCAACTCGCAGGCCGATTCCCTTATTACTGTCGATTTGTGGGGATGGATTGATGATCCACTTATTCGAGGTTGTTCTTTCGGTTTCAGAGTTTACACATACGGATCTGTTGGTTATGGTCCTCATGTCGATTCTCTCATTATTGTGGACACGTTTTTGTTCGACCCCGGAATGACTGCTCCCGTGCAAAACTATTCGAGAAGTCTGCTTGACGAATCCATTGATCCTGACGCACCTGACTGGGGATACAATGGGTTTTCAATTGGCCTTGTTGATTTCGCGAATCCTATATTCCCGACAAATGTTCCCACCAAAATCGGTGAGGTGACTCTCAAAGTTATTGACCGCGAAAGAGTGCCTGAAGAATTCACTATTGAGATCGATTCATTGTTTTTTCCACCGGCGGGCGCATTCAAGTATTCGCCTTCAGGCAGTACCGGGTACCCACCACAATTCGTGAAATCTGTGATTGATGTTCACAATGATCTGACACCAGCACTAACATCTATTGACCCGAACAATGCAAAGCAGGACGAAAATGTCACAGTTACAATTGATGGATACCGAACTCATTTTGGCGAAGGTGCTCAAACCGAAGTCTTCATGACACGAAATGCTTCAACGATCACTGCTGTCGGTCAAACGATTTCAACACCGACACACATGACCGCTGATTTCAGTATTCCGGCTGATGCAGAAACAGGTGATTATGATTTCACTGTGAGTGTTGCCGGTTTCGATCCTGTAACAGAGGTTGATGGATTTACGATCAGCCCCCCATTTTTATGCGGAGATGCCAGTGGTGATGAGAAAGTCAACATTCTTGACGTTGTATACCTGTTAAATTTCATTTTTTCTCATGGACCCTCCCCCACACCTTATGCGTCGGGCGATCTGAACTGTGATGGCATTGTAGATATCGATGATGTTGTATATCTTATAGCCTATATATTTATGGGTGGAACTTCCCCCTGCGATGTCGATGGTGATGGCATATTTGACTGTTGATTA
>JAJRZO010000415.1 GCA_024275215.1 Candidatus Zixiibacteriota bacterium
CCAGAAACAGACCCTGTGAGAGTCGCCGAAGATTGCGAACTGTCTTAATAGTCATACTTACCCATACAGAATTGTCTTCTGATCGAGATCCATACTTCCGAGACCGGATCGTTCCGCGAGCGGGATATACCCGATGTCACGCGGTAGTAAATCGAGAAATCGCGCGGCATAAGCATCGACAGCAACCTGATCAGTTCCGGCGACTACAGTTCGGTATTCTTTGACATCGGAGAGATTTCCACCGACTGGGCCGTTTCTCATCAGTACTCGATAACAGTCGGCGATCACAAGAGTCGGTTTGCAGAAACTCGCGAGATCGACAATCGACTGATCGATTTTCTGATGCAACTGGTTCCGAGTTCCGCCGATTATTCCGTAAAGGTTTTTCATTCCGATGGTAGCTCTGGTCAGGCTGTGGTGTTTGACTATCGGCATATTGATCAGCTTGTCGGCGTCAAGGATCGGCTTTAACACCGGCCATGTTGTCAGGAGATCGCCTCCGAGATCGACATCGATAAAATCGCCATCCGATGAAACCATAAATACTTCCGCACCAGCATCCTCAGCAGCATCTTTGATGCCCGAACGCAGGAATGTCCTGCGCTGGTCGTTGCAGGTTACATCGGTTACGACCACTTTCGATGCGCCGGCATCAAGGCACATCCGGACAATCTGGCCGACCATATCGGGATTTGTGTTTGCCGCTTGTTCGGGTACTCTGTCCCATCCGACATTCGGCTTGATTACTACGCGATCACCGCTTGAAACGAATATCCCGATACCGCCAAGCGCCATGACAGCCTTTTCTACGAGAGCAGCCGGTTCATCGTTTTCGACCACTGCGAGCCTATTGGCAAGATCAGGATTGTCGATATTGTAAGTAAGTTTGATTTTCTCTGCCACGCTCACTTCAGGATAGTCAGGTCGTGAATCAGCGAGCAGGTATGCAGCCCCCAATACAACCGACGCCGCTGCGGCTTTTCCGGTTTTCTTTATGAATTCGCGTCTTGTGACCATAATCCACTCCCGAAGAGTCGGTGTTCTGATAAATATACGAGTTAAGAGACACTTCGCAACAAAGGTGTATTGAAAAAACTCTTCACAGGGCGTGACGAATAAAATGTCGAGCTCCAAATGAGCTTGACCTGCTGCAAATAATGATTATTGAGGACTATTTTTTTCTTTCGATTCCAATCAGGCTGAATCCAGATTCCTGCCCGCCGAGAAAATGGGCGCTGACTGGAAGACTGACAGATGATTTCGACTGATCGAACATTCGGATTTCGACAATCAGATAATTATCGTTACCGGAAAGTGGCAGCCCTTTCTTTGGGATAACAAACTCCGGACTTGATCCCGATTTGAAATCCCTGAGAACATTTCGTTTTCTATCCAGTATCCGAAACCGATACTTGATGTCAGCGGGTTTCACGATGCTGTTCTTGACTGCAAGATTCATGAACTTCAGAACAAGCCCCTGCCGCTTGAAAGTCAAAGATATGTCGTCAACTGGGCAGACCTGGGAGAATCCCCACTCGATTATGGCTTTCCGACGATCCTTCAGTACCTGAGTAAGATACTGGGATGCTGCACTGCTGGTAATCTGCCCCTGCCTGATAGCGGCACTTAAATGTTCTTCCCCAAATGATGAAATAATCTTCGCTGCCCAGAAAATATCCTGTGGAGTGAGTTGCGAGAAGCATGCGGACGGAACAAGCGGCTTCCATTTCGACGGATCGAAATTCTCTGAATCATAGTATGGTCCTGCGAGTGTGTAGCTCTTGCTCTTGACATTCTCCCACGGCTCCGCACCCAGTCCAAAAGTGAAAAGTCCTTCGACTGTTTCCTGCATGTCCAGCGCGAGATAGTCATAACCGGCGTGGCTATTCTGATCTGTGATGAAATATGATCCGAAGCAGTCATCGAAACCGACAAGATAGTGTTGCAGGTGTGAATCATTATAATAATCTCTGACATTGTCCGGAGTGAAAAGAACATGTCCGATCCACGCGTAAAAAACTCTCAACGCCCGCAATTCCCGCCTGTGTTCATGGGGAATAAGATCATTGGGATCATCATCCCTCACACCACTGAGCGGTGATGCGCCACAATCGATGCCGTCAGGTTCTACAATAGCTACCGCGCGAAAACCGCCATCGCCCATAGCATATACATGTGAAAGCAGGGTCTCAAATTCGCTGTACAAACTGTTGTCGTTGACAGCTAAATCTCTCAACGTAAAAGACACGATATAGCTTGCCGGAACATTGTACCCTGCCGCATACAGTAGCCGTGAGGCTATCACCTCGGAGGCTGTGATCGCTTCGGGGAATGTTTTGCTATCGAATTTGAGCGTGAATTCCCGTCCTTTGGAGTCTGCCATCCTCACCGACAATACCGGCTCCGATGATTCGATTCGCAAAATCTCCCACGGCTTGCTTTTCTCCGGCGAATTCTCCGGACTGCAGGCACCATCAGCAACCTGATTTCCCATAAGATATCCCCGCCCGATCCTGTTTGTGAACCAACTCGAATTCGGCACCTCATCGAGAGAGTTAGTATTCATCGCAGGCGGAGGATCGACCGGATCTATCAGATCATCAAGTTGTCGATGAATAAGTTGATCGACAGAGTATGCGTAACGATTGTAATTACGTTTTTCGGGTTGTTCGACAGGAGCTTTGTCGTAGACATCCCAGATTACAGGATCAGGTTTGAAAGCGATCTTCTGCTGCGAACAACTGACTGATAAAACCAATAGAATCGTCAGAGTCAGTATTTGTGCTATTCTAAGGTTCTTCACCTGTTCAACTCTCCCAAAAGCAGGCTGAATCTCGAAGATGTTCCGACATACAACTGGAGCCCTTCGCGGCTGTGAGCAATCTGGAATTGGAATGCAAAATTGTCATCCAGGTCTGTCTTCAGCTCAAATCCATAGCCGGTCTTAAAATCCTTGAGATCGAATAACTCCCATACTGGCGCAACTGACCCGAAATCGACAAACATCTTGCCGCGAAGCTTCTGAAAGATCGAGTAGTCGTATTCGGCTGATGTCACAAGTGCGATATTGTCTCTGAATCTGTCTGG
>JAJRZO010000416.1 GCA_024275215.1 Candidatus Zixiibacteriota bacterium
ACACTGCGGGTGACAAGATTACCGGATTTGGGTTCAGTCTGGGGACGGGTATTCATTGGGAGAGGGTTTGGTTTGATGCGGTATTCGAGTACTATACCGACAGCAGAAATATAAGAGGTTACGATGGTCGAGCAATCGAAATGATCGATCTTGCTCCCGCTGGAATAACTGAGTTCACAGGCGAAGATAAATACGAGACTATGGCGATTGTTATCGGATTTACAGGATATTTCTAAGGGAGCCAACGAAGACATACTAAGATAGTAATTGCTTTAGAATCCGAATCAGAATAAGATATTGGGATTCTCGAATTGTATTGAACAACAGAGATATTGGGATATTCCCCGGAAGGAAGTCGAACAATGGCAGCTAAACGGCTGACCAAAGGTCAGATAAAGCAAGACAAGTTTGTTACAACTCTTTTTAAGGCGCAGGAGTATTTCACCGAAAACCTGGTGAAGTTTATCGGTGGAGTAGCCATAGTGGTCGCCGTGGCTGCGATAGCTTTTTTCCTGGTTTCAAGCAGCAAATCATCTGAGCAGGAAGCTGATGATTTGCTCGGAGAAGCAAGCGTTGAGTTCCGAAATGGAAATTTCCAGCTTGCCGCTGTTGATTATCAGAAAATTCTCGACGAGCATGGCGGTTCCGATGCCGCTCGGTTGGCGAGTTTCTTCCTCGCAAACGCCTATTTTGCCTTGAACAACTACGATCAGGCGGAACAGTATTTCAATCTGTATCTTGACAAATATCGTTATGATGACTTGCTCACCGCAAATGCTATGGCTGGCCGCGCACAATGCCTTCGAGCCAAAGGGAAGATGGAGGAAGCGGCTGAGGCGTTTCGCGAGACTTACGAGAAATATCCTGACAGTTACATTGCAACGGATTGCCTTTATTTCGGCACCAAAAGTTTTGCATTGGCGGGCGATACAACCGGCGCACTTGCGCTCTATGACAAGATCAAGAATATCCCTGAGGAGTCGATGAGGTCAATGGAACTCAAACAATTCCTGTTTGAAAAAGGTATTCTCGATCCGACAGCAAGCCCATACAACTAAGGCATGTCAAGCGATAAAGCCAGACTTCGTGTAGTATTTCTCTGGCACCAGCATCAACCGTATTACAAAGATTTTGAAACGGGGAGGCTTGTTCTACCGTGGGTACGGTTACATGGTGTCAAAGATTACCTCGACATGGTGAAAATCCTCGATGAATTCCCCGAAGTTAAACAGACATTCAATCTTGTTCCTTCGCTGATCGAACAGATCGATTATTATCTCCATCATGATGGCGTCGATGATCATATGGCGCTGACATTGAAGCCTGCGCAGAACCTGACTGAGAGCAACAAGCAGGAGATGCTCACTTCTTTCTTTTCTGCAAACAGCGCAACTATGATAAATCCATTTCCAAGATACTACCAGCTTCACGAAAAACTGTTGATGGCTCACTCCGATGTTTCACGTGCTGTTCGTGAATTCACCGAACAGGACTGGATCGATCTTGCTGTCTGGTCGAATCTTGTCTGGATCGATCCGATGTTCCGGCATGATCCTGAAATATCATACTTGTTCGAAAAGAGGCATGGTTTCACCGAACAGGACAAGATCAACCTGATCGGTTTTCAGAAAAAGATTCTTGCGCAGATTGTTCCCGCTCACAAGGCTGCTCAGGAGCGCGGACAGGCGGAAATTTCGTTCTCTCCATATTTCCACCCGATCCTGCCGCTGCTCATCGACACTGATCTTGCGAGAGAAGCTCTTCCTCATATTCAGTTACCGAATGAGAGATTTTCTCATCCTGAGGATGCTCGCAAACAGATCGAAATGTCATGCCAGATGTATCGCGAACTTTTCGGTCGTGAGTTGCGAGGGATGTGGCCGTCGGAAGGATCGGTTGCGGAGCCGTTGATCCCGATCCTCGCTGATTTTGGAATCAAATGGATTGCGACAGATGAAGAGGTTTGGGCTGAATGTGATGTTGATCGGAGTGGCAGTCTCGCATTTCATCGACCGTATGTCCTGCGACGAAACAAACATGAAGTCGGTATCATATTCCGCGATCACACGCTGTCTGACAAGATCGGTTTTGTCTATTCCGGATGGGATGCTGATGAGGCCGCTGATGATTTCATCAGGAACCTGCATGGAATACGAGATTCACTGAAACCTGATGAACTCGAACATGCGGTTGTGTCCATCATTCTCGATGGCGAAAACGCCTGGGAGTATTATTCGAATGATGGAGCGGATTTTCTGAGGGAACTCTATTCGCGAATTGTTCGTGATGATACTATTGAGACGATAACCGTGTCCGAAGCATTTGCAGAAACTGACTCGATGGAGAATATTCCGCGACTTTTCGCAGGGTCATGGATCAATCATAATTTCCGCGTATGGATCGGTCATGAAGAGGACAACAAGGCCTGGGATTTACTGTCTGCGGCGCGAAGTGTTCTTGTCGACTATGAGCGAAATAATCCGGATGCCGACCCTGAAGTTATTCGGCAAGCATGGAAAGAAATATATATAGCTGAAGGATCGGACTGGTGCTGGTGGTATGGCGATGAGCATTCATCTGCGCAGGATGATGTTTTCGACAGGTTGTTCAGATCACATTTGACTGCTGTCTATCGGATGATAGGAAAGACGCCGCCGGATGATCTCCTGAAACCGATACGCGGCATGCGGGGAATAAGTGGGATCGAGCAGCCTCTCGGACTGGTCTCGCCGGTGATTGACGGACTCATCACGAGTTACTACGAATGGTATAATGCTGGTATTTTCGATTGCCTGAAAGCCGGTTCGGCGATGCACAGAGCGGTCAATATCCTGCGTGAATTTCAGTTCGGATTTGATGACGACAACATCTATCTCAGACTCGATTTGTTCACGAACGCAGAGGATGAATCTGCTGCTGAATTTGATTTTCGCTGCATTCTGCAGACATTGAAGGGTTATGCGTTCGAGGTGTGCGGCTCTGATGTTCGGATGTTTATCAGGAAAGACGACGGGGAGAACGAGTATCGACCTGTGAAGTTTACCGGACAGATTGGAGTAAAGAAAATCGTAGAGTTGGCGATTCCTCGCGCAGATATCGAATTCGATGATGAGTTTCATGCGCGATTGGCGATTGAAGTCATTCGCAAGGGCGAGCAGATCGAACGCTGGCCATCATACGACTGGGTACGCACAACAATGCCCACCGAAGATAAATCGACGTTCTGGAATGTGTGAGAATTCGGGCATCAATACACTAATATCTATGTGAAAGCAGGTGCTGTGCTCCTGAGTTTTTCGTCAGGCTTAGCCCCAACGAATACTAAGTATGTCATCACTGTGAAGACGGGGATCCATTAAGGTACGATTCTGCCAGAATAGATTCCCGCCTTCGGGCAAGTTGAAAAACCTGATAATGACACGAAAGTGCACACAGTAAGCTGTGGTGCTGTGTGTTCAGCATATTACACTTACACTACAGACAGTTACAACACAGTACCTGCAGGAGCACAGAGCCCCTGCGAGCACTTGAGAGAGGAATTCTGGCTTTGTCGCCCCCGCGAAGGGGCGTGTTGAAAAAGTTAAGTTGCCTCGTAAAGTGCACACGGTAGCTGTACTGCCGTGTATTTAGTATATTGCATTGCAGATAGTTACAACAGAGAATCCGCAGGGGCACAGCCCCTGCGAGCACTTGAGGTGGGTTTTTCAACAAGCCCCTGCGCGGGAATGACGCTACATATTTCCGTAAACAAGATTACCTGTATTTCACATCTTTGGGGACAGCCTGCAGATTCTGGCTACGGCGGCATTTAGTTTGGCACATGTGGACATGTGCCGGGCACGATATAATAATTCCCATGTCGGCTGCAAGTTCTGCCGTGCGATAGGGCTTGACATCATTGCCTTGAATCGATAATATACCTTTTCTATATAGTCCAGACGCGCTCAGCGGGTCGTAATGTTGCGGGTATTCGCGGAGGAAGTCATCACAATTATCGCTGCTCCATCACAATACAAA
>JAJRZO010000417.1 GCA_024275215.1 Candidatus Zixiibacteriota bacterium
AGTGAACCCCTTCATCTCCGCCAGTTCTTTCAGATTCGTGATTATCCATTTCGCATCCAGTCCGAATGCAGGATCGACCGTCTTGAATCCATCGAGATCGTCATCGATACCACCTGGGTTGATCGCGAGGAGATGATCAACCATCAATTCGTATTCTGCAACGGTCGTCCCTTTGAGTTTGAGTACATATTGATTCGGTTTCAACTGTACATTGTCGCGTATTCTGATCGGCGGAACGATTATCCCCATGTCCTGGGCGAGCTGTTGGCGAATCATGCTGACACGCGACAGCAAATCGCCCCCCTGCTCCGCATCGACGAGCGGTATCAATCCATATCCAATTTCGAGCTCGAGTGTATCAAGCCTGAGGAAATCTTCCGCTTGCGCTTCAGGAGTCTCCTCACCTTCAGGCAGTTGTACCTCAGTTTCACTTTTCGCCCTTGCTTCTCTTTCTCGTTTAGCACGAGAGAGAGTAACTCCCGCTACGCCGACAAGAATTCCGAGGATTCCGAATGGAATCGATGGCAAGCCCGGCATGAACGCAAAAACAAACAAGATCAGCGACGCAAGAAGAATCGCACGAGGCTTGTTAGTCAATTGCGAAGTCATGTCTGATCCGAGATTCGACGATGCCGCGGCGCGCGTAACGAGAAGACCTGCTGATGTCGCAATTATTAACGCAGGTACTTGCGATACCAGACCATCACCAACAGACAGCAGCGTATATGTCGTCAAGGCTTCACTCAGCGACATACCCTTCTGAAGAACTCCAATGACAAATCCACCGATGACATTGATAATCGTGATAAGTATGCCGGCAATGGCGTCGCCTCTCACGAACTTGGAAGCACCATCCATTGCTCCGTAGAAATCAGCTTCGCTCGAAATGCTTTCTCGTCGAGATCTCGCTTCAGATTCGGATATCAAACCCGCGTTCAGGTCTGCATCAATCGCCATCTGCTTGCCCGGCATCGCATCGAGTGTGAATCTTGCAGCCACCTCATAGATTCGCCCCGCGCCCTTTGTGATGACTACAAACTGAATCACCACGAGGATCAGGAAGATGATAAACCCCACTACATAGTTGCCTTTTACAACGAAGTTGCCGAACGCGTTGATAACTTCACCCGCATACGCCTCGCCGAGGATAAGTCTTGTCGATGCTACGTTGAGAGACAGCCTCAATAGCGTAACCACGAGCAGCATTCCGGGAAATACCGACAGCTCGAGTGGTTTGGTGATATAAAGAGTCGTGAACAGAACAAGTATTGCAAATGCTATGTTGAAAGCGAGCAGAACATCGAGAAGCTGAGGTGGTACAGGGACTATGAGCACGATCAGAATACCGATCACGCCCAAGGCTATGAACACATCCGACTGTTTACCGATTTTACCCAGCTTTCTCGGAGCTTCCGGCATTATGCCTGACCTTTCAACTTATAGACATACGCTAACACTTCTGCCACCGCTCGGAACAGGCTCGCAGGAATCTGCATGCCGACTTCACAAGCCTTGAATAGAGTTCTCGCAAGCGGCTTGTTCTCGACTATCGGAATATCATGTTCCGAAGCGATCTCTTTGATCCGTTCAGCAATGAGTCTCTGCCCCATCGCAACAACAGTCGGAGCATCCATCTTCTCGACATCGTATGACAATGCCACAGCGATATGTGTCGGGTTTGTTACGACGACATCAGCCTTTGGAACATCCGCCATCATACGACTGAAGGCGGCTTCACGCTGCAACTGCCTGACTCTGCTCTTTATCTGTGGATTACCTTCAGTATTCTTCATTTCGTCCTTAACTTCCTGCTTTGTCATTCTGAGATCTTTTTCATACTGATATTTCTGGAACCCGTAGTCGATTGCGGCAAGCACGATCAACACCAGACTGCACTTGATCGCCACACGAAACATTGCCGCGCCGATGAATCCGAGCATGTGAGGAGCATCCAGCGCGGAGATCATCGAGGAATGTTTGATTTCAGATACAATCGCATAGTATCCAACCACAAAGATCAACGCGATCTTAACAATGTCCTTGACCAGATTAAACAGCGCCTGCACAGAAAACAGTTTAGCAGCTCCCTTGATGGGATCGATCTTATCGTACTTAGGCTCGAGTGGTTTCGCTGAGAACAGTATGCCTACCTGAAGCACATTTGCGACGATTCCGACTACAGACAACACAAGGACGATCGGCCCGACAGCCATAACAAATGTTATCATTGCCTGTTTGAAATAGAGCAGGAAGTTGGCATGAGTGACAGCATGCTCCGACGCATTCGCGATCAGCCATTTCGCAAAATCGCTAATGCGCTCTACACTGCCCGGCATGACGAAATACATAGCACCGATGCTGAAGAGCAGAATTATCACAGATGACAATTCCTGCGATTTGGCAACCTTCCCATCTTTGCGAGCTTCCTGTCGCTTTCGGGGAGTTGCGGGCTCGGTTTTCTCCTGTGCTGATTTGTCAGGCACTATTTTACCTCGCCAGGTTCACGATTATACCGCTAAGGCTATCCTGAAGTCTTAACAGACTTCCTTTGAATACATAGGCCAGTACCGGCAGCGAAAGCCCAACCATAAACAGACCCATCATGATTTTCACCGGAAAGCCGACTATAAAAATATTCATCTGTGGCACAGTCCTCGAAAGGATTCCGAGCGCAGTATCAATCAATATTATCGTCAGCATAACCGGACTGGCAATCTTGACCGCAATAACCAGCACCCCCGCACTCAGCCGGATAATCTGGTCAGCATTCGCAAAATGGAAAACAACAGTCGCCATTGGTACAAGCTTGAAGCTGTCCATTACTGCCGAGATTATCATGTGATGCCCATCCATCACCAGGAATATCAATGTTGCGATCAGAAACTGAAATTGTGAAACAATCGATATGTTTTGAGATGTCATCGGATCGACGACATTGACAATTGCAAATCCAATCTGGAATCCTATGATTCCACCTGCAAACTGGACGCCGATGAAGAGTAGATAGAACACGAATCCAATCAACGCACCAAGCAGAAACTCAGTTACACCAACTCCGAGAAGCTCTACCAGACCTGACGGCATAGCGGCATTACCGAAACTGATAAAACGAAATGTCAACAATGCTAATATCATTGAGAATGCAAAGCGCCATTGAAGCGGAAGAGTCTTGTGACTGAAGATCGGCGCAGTCGCCATCAAGCCTGCTGAGCGAAACATGCTGAGCAGGAATATTTCAAGTTGCGCCTGCGAGATGTTGAGAAATGATTCCATACTTTTCCATCCGCAATTGCTCGGATACACCGTCTCCTTGCGCAAAACTTCTGCAAACTCTGTGCCCGACACACCACCCATGCAATCGCAATGCAGGACAACACGTTAAGTCATTATGGAGTCGTTGTTTTTTGAAAAATACTGTTGATCGAGGAATATTTTTCCCGCTATGCGGAGAAATGATCTGATCGTGATTCGGGCACTATGACGCTATCTGCGGTATCGACTGGAACAGTCTCGTAGTAAAATCGACAACTATTCGGATCATCCACGGAAGGAATACCATCAAGGCCAGACAAACCGCCACGATCTTCGGAATAAACGTGAGTGTCATTTCATGAACCTGAGTCACAGCCTGAAAGATCGATACTGCCAAACCGACGACCAATCCAAAACCGAGCATTGGCGCCGCCACAAGCAACACGAGTGTGATGGCCTCACGGCCGAGTCCGAGTACGAATTCAGTAGTCATATTATTCTTTGCTCCTACGAGTAAAAACTCCCTACAAGGGAACTGACGAGCAGATACCATCCATCGATAAGCACAAACAGGAGTATCTTGAACGGCAGCGCCACCATGACAGGTGGAAGCATCATCATGCCCATCGACATCAGGACGGATGCAACAACCATGTCTATTATCAGGAAAGGTATGAATACTACAAATGCAATTTGAAACGCAATCCGCAATTCGGATATGACAAACCCGGGAATCAGCACATGCAGCGGTATCTCGTCGGCATTCGCCGGCCTGTCAATGCCCGAGAACTTGACAAACAGCGCAATATCTTTCTCTCGCGTCTGTTTGAGCATAAACTGTTTGATCGGCTGAACACTCAGATCATACGCCTTATCTTGTGAAATCTCGCCCGCCATATATGGTTTTACGCCATCCTTGTAGACCTTGTTGACCACTGGTGA
>JAJRZO010000418.1 GCA_024275215.1 Candidatus Zixiibacteriota bacterium
GGGAATCCATTGAATGTGTTGCGGTTAGGATGGATTCCCGCCTTCGCGGGAATGACAATGTCGTCTTCCTGCATGAGTAAAATTGTACTTTTGAGACAACCTCCCCCTGTGCGCCGCCAGGAATCTTTTCCTTGTGCACCGTCAGGAAAGGATTCCTGACGGCGCATGGGAATATTTCTCGGGCGGCGCATGGAAAGTGCGCACAAGGAGGGATTCCTGATGACGCATGAAAATATGTTTCTGCAAAGATGAAACATCAGTCCGGCTGTTCCGTCAATTTGTTACAGAAACAGGAGTTGCATTCCGGTGAATTTCGAAGATCAGTTTTTTCTCTTTTCGACATATTTATTTTGGTGCGTTAATGCCGGAAGAGTATATTTAATAATTATGCTCCTGGGAGTTAGAATTCAAAGATTATAAATCAATGGGGGAGGAGGAACCCTGATGAAGTTTAACAGACTATCGACAATTGTGTTGTGTCTTGTGCTGGTCGTTGTGATAATGACCGGCTGCACACAGAAAACACAGGACGCAAAGTCGACATCGGCCACAACCGACCTGATTCCACGAGATGTGATTTTCGGGAATCCATCGAAAGTCAGCCCGCGACTTTCACCTGATGGAACTATGATGTCATATCGTGCGCCAGTGGATGGTGTCATGAATGTCTGGGTCGGAAGGATTGGCGAAGATTCAGTCTGGGTGGTTACAAGCGACACACTGCGCGGAATAAGCAGGTATTTCTGGGCGCAGGACAACAAGTACATTATGTATCTTCAGGATGTCGGTGGCAATGAAAATTTCCGGCTGTATGCGGTTGACATCAACACAGGAAAGACTCGCGATCTGACGCCATACGATAATGTTCAGGTGCGTATTACCGATGTGGACAAGCATTTCCCCAACGAGATTCTGATCTCGATGAACAAAGACAATCCACAACTCCATGATGTCTATCGTCTCGACCTGACTGCCGGTAAACTGACACTTGTTGCAAAGAATCCTGGTAATATTATCGGATGGTTGACTGATGCCAATTTCAAGGTTCTCGGTTGCTTGATGACAAATGCCGAGGCCGGGTATGACTTTATGATTCGTGACACGGAAAAATCCGATTGGAAAAAGCTTGTCAGTTGGACATCCGATGATGCTCTGGCGAGTGGCCCGGTTGGGTTTACTCAGGACGGCAAATCAGTCTACCTGATCGATTCGCGAGGCGCTAATGCTGCAAAACTCGTAAAGATGAACATCGCTTCCGGCGATATCGAAGTAATAGCTGAGGACCCTGAGTATGATGTCAGCGATGTGATCATGCACCCGGATACGCGAGAAATACAGGCAGTCGCCTTCACAAAGGACCGCAAGGAACTAACGATCCTTGACGAATCGATTCGACCCGACTTCAATGTGATTCGCCAGATACATCGCGGTGATTTGTTCATCAGCAGCAGAGATAATGCCGACGATACCTGGCTTATTGGTTTTGATGCTGACGATGGACCAGTCCCATATTACTCTTATGATCGCGCGACAAAGAAAGTGACTTTCCTGTTTAATCACCGGCCTGAACTCGAAGAGTATAAACTTTCGAAAATGGAACCTTTTTCCTTCACCGCTCGCGATGGCCTGGCTGTGCACGGGTACCTGACTTTTCCACCCGGATCAGACAGCACGAACCTTCCTATGGTACTCAATGTTCATGGGGGACCGTGGTATCGTGACACATGGGGATTCAACCCTGAAGCACAGTGGATGGCAAACCGTGGCTATATCTGCATGCAGGTCAACTATCGTGGTTCGACAGGCTATGGTAAAAAATTCCTGAATGCCGGCGACCGCGAATGGGGCGGCAAGATGCACGATGATCTGATCGATGCCGTCAACTGGGCAATAGAAAAGGGAATTGCCGATCCGAAAAAGATCGCGATCTATGGCGGCTCTTACGGCGGTTATGCCGCACTGGTAGGCGTAACATTCACGCCTGATGTTTTCTGTTGCGGAATCGATATTGTAGGCCCTGCAAATCTGATGACATGGATAAATTCGATTCCACCGTACTGGAAAGTGATGAGCGATATAATGTACAAGAGAATCGGGAATCCGAACACTGAGGAGGATTTCCTGAAGTCACGTTCGCCGCTTTTCAAAGCTGACCAGATCAAAGTTCCGATGCTTATTGCTCAGGGCGCGAATGACCCGCGTGTGCCGAAAGCCGAATCGGAGCAGATTGTCGAAGCGTTGAAAGCCAACAATGTGGAATACCAGTATATGCTGTTTCCTGATGAGGGGCATGGTTTCGCGCGTCCGGAAAATCGCCTGAAATTCTATGCCGCAGCCGAAGAATTTCTTGCGAAACATCTTGGCGGTAAATTCGAGCCGGCACCTGCTGAGACGAATTAGCCAGGCTTGATATTTGATTTGGATAGAAAGGGCGCCCACTGGCGCCCTTTCGTATGACAGGCATGCAGTAGTTATCCCGGACTGCACAATCATTTCCATACAGGACATGGGAAGTCTTGCGGTGCATGTATGTTTTTGGTATGATGCTCTCTTAAAAAGACTCATGCCCCAAATGGGCATGAGCTACCCCAGCGCTCGTCAGATGTTCACATCTGCCGGAATTAAATTCAATCCGTTGTGTACAGTAATTTAAGCCCAATCGAGATGTGATTTTCTGATTGTTTTTTGAGAAAAGCCCAATTTTGATTGGCTTGAAGCGTGTTTTTGCTTAAAATAGACAGCATGAATACGGAACGTCTCACAACACCTGATCGAATGTCGAACGAAGTCGATTTCGATGTTACTCTGCGGCCAAAAACATTCGATGAATTCGTCGGCCAGCCGAAGCTTAAGGAAAACCTGAAAGTGTTTATTCAGGCAGCGAATGAGCGCGGCGAAGCACTTGATCATTGCTTGTTCTGCGGGCCTCCCGGTCTTGGCAAAACCACTCTCGCATATATCATCGGCGAATCTCTCGGTGTGAAGGTCAGAACGACATCAGGTCCTGTACTTGAGAAGGCCGCAGACCTTGCCGGACTCCTGACGAATCTCAAAGAACGTGAGATTCTGTTTATCGATGA
>JAJRZO010000419.1 GCA_024275215.1 Candidatus Zixiibacteriota bacterium
GATTGAAGCATACGATAGCGCGATTATGCATGTTTCACAAGCGGGAAACATCATTTGTGGACTGACTGACTGGTGGCAGGTGCCCCGCCCCAACGGGTGGGGCACCAACTTCAAACTTTTCCTACTCCACAATCGGTTCTTTGAGTTCGAGTTTTGTTACTTTGCCGAACTCATCGAGCGGAGCATCGAAACCATCAACATTGCCGACAACAAGAAATGTCATCTTGTCAGGTTTGAGATATTCCTTCGCAACCCGGAGAACATCTTTTTTGGTCACAGCCCTGACTTTGTCAAGATAGGTTTCATAGAAATCACGCGGCAGTTCCTCGTATTCAAGGCGCATGAGTTGCGAAACTATACTCGACGGATTAGTAAACCGAAATACGAATCGGTTGATATACGAATCCTTCGCCGACTTGAGTTCATAGTCGGTGACTTCTTCCTCACGAATCTTCCTGATCTGCCTGACCATTTCGCTGATCGCCTTGTGCGTCGTCTCCGTTTTGGTCTGACAGAATGCGTAAAATGTACCCAGGTCTCTGCTGCTCGTCTGGAAACCACATCCTACTGAATAAGCAAGTCCCATGTTGGATCGCACTTCAGTCGTCATTCTCGATGTGAATGATCCGCCACCGAGAATATAATTCATGATCGCAATCGCGAATCTATCAGGATTATACTCGTTGATTCCAAGAAGTCCGAACCTGATATTCGACTGCGTAAGGTCTTTGTCAATCAGGAATACACCCGGTTTAGGTCTATTCGTTACTTTAGGAACCTCCGGGAATGTGACATCCTTCGGCTCCCATCCATCGAATGCCGCCATGATCTTCGATTTGATTTCTTCTATATTGAAATCGCCTGTGATCCCAAGCCAGACATTGTTCGGGAAGAAATACTCCGAATGAAAGTCGATCAGGTCCTGACGAGAAACATCTTTGACATAATCCCATTCAAGTATCGATCCGTAGAAATGATCGCCGTAAATAAGATGTTTGAATTCGCGTCCGCATATCGATCAGGGAGAATCATTTCTCCGCCTGATACTTTCCCTGATTTTATCTTTTTCGAGATCGATCTGTTCCTGAGCGAACGCAGGGTGCATCAGGACATCAGCAAACAACCCAAGCCCCTTGTCAATATCCTTTGACATACAATTCAGGCTCGCTCCACCAGACTCGTTTCCGATCCATGTCTCCACCGATGCCGCGATATATTCAAGCTCTTCGTTGAGCTTGCCCGGCGTGAGAGTTTCCGTTCCGCCGGTGCGTATGACTTCATCGGCGAGTTTTAGAACTCCCATCTGTTCCTTTGGAAGAAACATCTCGCCTACTCGAATCAACGCCCTAACGTTGAACACAGGCAAACGGTGATCTTCCATCATGAAAAGAACCATGCCGTTCGGCAGAGTGTCTACTATGACATCCTCGCCAAGCTTTGGAATATCCCAGCTAATTTCGTCGAAAGTCAGTTTTTCGACCAGCTTTGATCCTGCTGAACCTGTCCCCTGCCCGTATGACATCGGTACCGAGAACATGACAAGCAATATCGCAAGAATCGCATATAGTTTCCTGCACATAGCCATACCTCCTTAGTATCCGGCGCCTTCCGGAACAGTTTCTTCAATACTATCGCTATTTGACACAGGTTTGACAAGAGTCACAACAGTTCGTTTATCAGGTTGGAAGTACTTATTGGCGGCAGCCATGATATCCTCAGCGGTGACAGCTTTCAACTGTTTGTAGTATTCCATAAGATATTTCCAGTCACCAGCCATCGCCTGATAGTAGCTGAGTCTCCATGCCAGCCCAAGGTTTGAATTCAACCCTCTGATGAAGTTAGCGTCAAGTTGATTCCTGATCTTTTGAAGCTCCCAATCGGATACGGGTTCGGTTTTGAGTTTGTCGATTTCCTCGTAGATCGCCTGTTCGATGTCATCACATGTATGCGGCTGAATCGGTGTTGCTGAAGCGACAATCAGATTAGTGTATCTTGATGACGACGACCATATTCCGGCATCCCTAGCGAGTTTCTTCGCCTCAACAATCTGCTTGTTGAATCGGCTCGTGCGACCCGATGAAAGTATCGATGTCAGTACATCGAGCACAGCGTTATCCGGATGACCGAACGGAGGGCAATGCCATCCAATTCGCAATGTTGGATTGGCGTCGAATTCGGTTTCGACTCTTTTCTCGCCTTTCTGTTCAGGTTCGCGTGTGGTAATCAAAGGCGGATCCGGACTGCGTTTTAGTTTGCCGAAATATTTCTCGCAAAGTTCGAATGTCTTGTCAGCATCGACATCGCCGACAATTACTGCAATAAGATTGTTGGGAGCGTAGTAAGTTCTATAATGATCCTTCAGCATCTGGTGATCATAGGTTTCTATGTCAGACGCCCAACCGATGACAGCATGGCGATAACTTGATGCGACAAACGCGTTGTTTGTGAGAACCTCCGAGATTCTTCCCCCCGGCTGATTATCTGTTCGCAATCTTCTCTCTTCGTAGACAACATCCTTCTCAGAATAGAACTCGCGGAATACGGCATTGCCGAATCTGTCAGCCTCCATCAACGCCCATAACTCAATCCTGTTTGCGGGAAGCGAAACATAGTACTGGGTTCCATCCTCGCCAGTCGATGCGTTCAGTCCTGTTCCGCCGTTTTTCAGATATGTTTCCCATAGTTCATCCTTGACGACATACTGATCCCCCTCTTTCTGCACTTCAGCAATCTCTTCACGGTACTTTTTATAGAGTGTAGAATCCGGCGAACTATCCGATGAGTTGATCTTGACCCACTCCTGCTTGAGCAATGCGCCGAGGGAATCAATCCTTCTCATAATAGGTATTTCCGCCTCGTAATTTGTTGTTCCGAATATCTTCGTCCCCTTGAACATCATATGTTCAAGAAAATGTGATATACCTGTCTTGCCGTCCTTCTCGTCAACAGACCCGACCTTTGCTCTGATAATTGCGCTGAAAACAGGTGCATCGTGGTTTTCGAGCACGAGAATTTGCATGCCATTGGCAAGTGTTCTTTCTTTGACATCAAGGTTGATATTCGATGCTGACGCCACGGTCATCAGCATCGTAACAATCAGTATCACACCTGTTATGTATACTGTTCGCATATTGCCTCCGTATGGTTTTGATGATGAGTAACGAGATTTGATCCGAATGATGTAATCATAATTGTGAGACAGTATAACTACAATTATGTCACAGCGCAAGCAACCCGATACTTTTTGGACTGGCATTACATTACTACATTTACCCTTGTTTCTATGCTCGAATTTGCTTATGAAGGGTTCGAGTTTGTTATATTGAAGCTGGGATTTGTGGAAGGATTGACAGAATGTACGAAGTAAACATCAAGTGGATCGACAAACAAAGATACGTGGCGACCGGGCATTCCGGTCATGCGATAATTCTCGATATTCCCACGAAAAGCGGAGGAACTGACAGCGGACTACATGCGACCGAATTATTCCTGATAGCAATCGGTAAATGCTCTGCTGTTGATGTCGTCAATATCCTGAAAAAACAGCGAACAAATCTGACACGGCTCGAGGTCATCGTCACCGGCGACATTTCTAAAGACTATCCCAAACACTACAAGAGAATCCAGATCATATACATCGCATCAGGAGATGGCGTCACGAAAGAAAAAGTTGAGAAGGCTGTCAAGCTGTCGCATGGCAAGTATTGCACACTATCAAACTCTCTGTCCGAGAATTGCGAAGTAACAACAAAAGTTGAAATTGTATCATAGATAAGAATCCCCCGTGACAGTTACGGGGGATTTATTCATATTATATTTTTATGTTGTGATGTCTTGTTACTCGCCGTGCTCGTGTTCGTGCTCTTCACCGGTTTCCATCATAGCCATTTCATCGTTAGTACGTTTGCCCCAGGCTTTGATTTCGGTAACGACTGTTGAATCGGATGAAGTCATCAGCATTACACTTCCGACCGATGTTTCGACAACCTCCATCCTGGCGCCTTTCATAAACAAGGCACCAAATGCCTGACACATCCCACACATCGGAACCTGCTCGCCTGCCGCAATTTTCTTTCCTACCTCATTCATCGCGGCTTCCGCCTTTCTGTATGATGGCAGATATTCAGGTTTGACAGTAGTGACAGAAATTATGCCATTGTCGATCTCATGATGCTCCCAGACACTGTTCTTGAGCAGTCCCGGATCCTCCAGGAGTTTGCTGCAAAATGCGCAATTCTCCATGTCGAACCACGGTTTATCCCCGGCGAGAGTGTTTGGTACAAGCATCGCCATGATTAGCGAAGCGCCAAGCAATACTCCTGCGATTGATCTCATCGCACTTCCTCCTGTTCAGGTTCTCCCCCTGAGAATTGACCGTGACCATCTCAGACCCCTGATCAATCCATCCATGAATTGCATTCATCATTATTAGTACTAAAACAATCCTTTATTTGTCAATGATTTCCTCACAGTAATTACGAGGATAATGTCCATATAAATGTGTAAATTGGTATATCCTCATGATTTTGTACACC
>JAJRZO010000420.1 GCA_024275215.1 Candidatus Zixiibacteriota bacterium
AGATTAAAACTGAATGACACGGGAGAGATACTGATTGACGGCACACAATCAAGGGCGATGTCATCAATGTACCAGTTATCTATGCCTTCGCCTGAGCCTTTGCACGAGAGCCGCAGTTGCAGTGCATTGTGAATCGCATCGGGTGGTAGCGGAACAGCGACCGATTCGAATGAAGTCATGTCATCTCCGCTTCCCGGTTGCATACTTGCGACAACCCACTCGCCGATATTATTCCGATACTCGAATACGAGATCATCGCCATTGTCAGGAGGCTCACCCGGTCCGGTACGCTGGAAATAGTATGAGAGTATTGCTCCATCCTGACCTGAGAGATCAATCAGTTGAGATACAAGGGTGTCACCACCGCCATCGAGTGCAAGCGAATATGGTTCCGACGGCGGGGAATAGGCTTCTGTAGTGATAGTGCCGCCTGTGTTGGTCATCCACTTTGACATATCGACAGTCGCATCCGGAAACGGCTCCAACCATGGAAACGCCGCAGGTGTTCCTGCGGATATTACTTCAAGAAGGGACATTGCCCGCGCTGACGGATCACCATTTGAACTTGCAATCACCCAGCTTGATTCGGTTTCGTTGAGTGGTGTTCCCGCAGGTATTTCAATCTTTACAAGGATGAAATCTGAGTCAGACGGCTGTATTATATCCGTCGATGTTATCTGAGATGTATTGTCGGAGTTCCAGAAGGAGACATTCCAAACCGACGCCGAGTCAGTCAGTGCATACGAATCATCAAACAAGCCCTTGTTAAAAACAGTCAATTGAAACAGAACACTGTCACCGGCGGGACCGTATTGGCTGACAAATGCCGGAGTCAGTTCCAACTCATAATCGGATGGCGTACCGATAAATACATCGTCAACAAACCAATCGTCATACGCCCCTGTAGTACCGGTAGAAATGAATCTCAGTTTGAACAACCCATGATATGCGTCAGTCGGGAGCGTTATCGAAACAAGTTCATAATTGAGCATATCCGGACCATCACCGAGGTGTGTCCGCAAAGTAGTCCACTGCATCGAAGAGTCGAGATATTCGACGATCAAATCATCTCCCGCCTCAGGTGAGTCTCCGTTGCCTGTACGCTCGTAGTAGTATTCAACAATTACATTGCTTTCCCCAGACAAGTCGATCGCTTGTGTTGTGATTGTGTCCGCACCTGATGGATCCCCATCAAGATTCAGCGAATATGCGGGAGATGGCTCGTTCGATCCCAATGTGCTGACTCCTGCGCCAACAATATGTGGCCATTTCCCGATATTGATTTCAGGCGTTGGTAAATTGTCGGAAAATGGGATCGCAAACGGTTCACCTTCAGAAACGGCATTTATCAACGCCGACGTCGAAAGAGATGGATCACCTACAGATGTCGCTGTAACTGAAATCTCATCATTATCGCCATAAAGACTCGCAGGGACCTCGACGCTGATATAAAATGTATATGACTCATCCGCAGCCAGTGTCGGCGTCTGACTGATTTGCACTGTACCGGTTTCGTCCCAGATCAGTGTTGTCCAGATATTATCCTGAAACGACAGATCATACTCGTCAGCATATACTCCATCATTTGTAACCTGAACAGGGAACCAGAGCGTATCACCTACAACTCCACTTGAACTCTGATATTCCGGTGTAACAGTTAAAGCGTAATCTATCACTCTGAACTGGAACATATCTGTAGAATCAACATCACCCCTCGCATTTGCTGCAAACAGATAGTAGTCGATGACCGTGCCGGGTGACTGTGGCGGGATAAACGCGCTGTATTCATCAGCGCCGCCGGTCGGCGTCAGAGTCTTGCTGTGCCAGAGTGATGACACCTGATACCTGAGCAAGAGTGAATCAGGGACAAGAAGTGTATCGGAAATTATCGTGCAGACAACTTCATAAGCATTCAGAGAATCTTTTGTATCTGTCAATGGAGTATGCGTTATCGAAACGCCTTTCATTTGCGAAAGGGCATTGTAAAGATTGATTCGTCCCCATCCGAATTGGTTATCGAACCCGGCAGGTCCGAGATCATCCGAAGTGTTTATCATCAGTTGCCGCACAGAATCCGGAGTCAGGCTGGGATTTACGCTCAGGATGAGCGCGGCAAACCCTGTGACATGGGGAGTCGCCATCGATGTTCCCGCAAGTGGAGCATAGTTCTGGGGCAATCCCAGATCGATATTGAGCTGAACCTGATAGTTTGGAAATGTGGAGTAGACATCATCAGCATCATATG
>JAJRZO010000421.1 GCA_024275215.1 Candidatus Zixiibacteriota bacterium
AAGGATCAGTCCCGTGTATACGGCGATGACGGCGTACGGCGGCAGAAAATTTTTCCTCAGTGTCACCTGTGTAGCATCCAAATGTCACATCAGGTGAACCTGCCAGCAATTCTCGTAGTCTTTTCATCTGATCGTTTGCGAGTGCGTTCATCGGATATAGCAATAATGCGCGAACACCGGGCTGTATGGATTTACCATCGGTACTCTCACGCGCCATATGATCAAGAACCGGATACAAGAAGGATTCGGTCTTCCCTGATCCTGTACCTGTCGAGATCACAACATTGTGCCCTTCGAGCACACGACAGATCGCTTGTTCCTGATGCCGATACAAGGCGCGCGAAAGAATGGCCTCGTTGTCCGAAAAAAACTTCACGAACATTTTGTACAGCACTTCGTCGCTTACAAGCTCATTGATATTACGTCCGGTTTCGAACGCATCAACTATTTCCAGGTAGGGTCCCTTCGCTAGTACCTCTGCGTTGAGGCACTGTTCAAACAGTCCGCGGAACTCTGGATCTTTTAGAAAGAACGTAGTTCGAACGTAATTGCGATAAGACTGAACAACCGAGTCTGAGACTTTGAGCGGATCCATCCTCACGATATATCATCCTCTCTGATAATAATTGCCTCCAGAGAATGGCCCTTTACAACTGGAGTCGAGTTATGCCGGTTTACCAGACCATAGTCATCTATAGATATGGATTTGCCGTCTCTATCTGCTATTCGGACTCGCAGGAGTGAGTCTTCATTTTTTGTCACACGGATGGTGTATGGATTGAAATGTGTATGCCAGATCGAGCTCCCGTTCAACATGAAGAATCCGTCACCCTGATATGTATCTGATTCCGGATCGTCAATCTTCGACTTGATCTCTACAAAGAAATTCGATATTTGGGTACGCTCAATCCTATTTCCGGTTCGTCCTATGACTGCCATGCAGAGATTGGTGCACTTGAGTATACGGCCAACAAGTCCGTCACTATCTTGCAGGATGGATTCACCGTTCCAAAATTCGTCGTATACCCGTGTTACTTCAGCCGATACACTACCCATTCGCTTAACAGATTCGAAAACTTCAATACGCAATCTTCGGTTCTTGGTATTTTCGCTCACTTTCATCTTCTGGTTCTCACCGTTGACAATCAACGGAACGACATTCTCGGTGCCGCCCTTTCCCGTATCCGAAACCTTCACCTCGTATACCGACCTTGGTCTGCCAATTGCCGTATAGATGAGATAAAGACCAAGTCCTTCCTTGAACATCTTGGCGAGAATACCGGCCCAATCATTCGCAGTGCACTTTGGCCCGTCAACGAAAGCGAATCCGGCATGGATGGTCGAGATACTGTATTCAAGCAATTCAGAGTCCGATTCTGTAGGTCGTACGAGCACGACGAGCTTTGCACTCCCCTCCTGATGATTCCGAAGAGTTGCGAGAGGGATTCTCACAACATTCCCTTCCCGGCTTTTCGGGCGTAATGGTATCGCGTCCGTCGGTGTAGTATTAGGTACCAATTGTACTACTACCGAACGGAGTGAATGAGTTAACAGTAACTCCGTATTCGAGAGGTCTCCTACTTCACAATGCAAAGGAACGGGATCGCCAGCAACGAGAGACCACTTAACCGTCGGCGGCTCGAGAACCAAAGTCGTTTCATCTCCGAACAGGTCCAGACGGAAACTGGTAACTCCCGGCAACATGGGAAAGCTATAATTCCCTAAGAAATGATGCTCATCATTGACAAACGAAAGCGACTGCACACGCGGGTTGTCTCCAACTGCATAAACAGGTTTATCAAACTTGAAATCGAATTCCGGCAACACAACGATTTGCATAGAATTTCCGTGGATTCCTTTGAATGATACGTTCAACAGTCGATTAGAGTCTCTGTCTGAATCCGTTTCAAGTCGTACTGTCACAAATATTTCATTTGTACCATCAGGAATTGATTCATACTCGATTTCGGTAAACTCACGTTTGACACCGTTGACAATGAGTTTGAAATTCTCATGGAGGTTATCGATGTCTCCGGCTCGAAAACTGATATCAGGGAATTCCTTGAAAATCTGATAAACCTCCGAAGATTCGGTCTTTCTGTGAATCTTCGCCCCGTCAACACTGGGTGCCTGTAAAACCAAATCGGGGACACGGCTCCTGCAAGGTGCAATCAGAGTTCCATTCAGGCTGAACACCGTTGACTCGACCAAGTGAATATGGTGGACAATAAACCCCTTATCACTACAATCGCAGAATAGTGTTGCGTTATTGCACCGGAAATTCGCTGTATGTGGAACAATAAGATAACTATCTTGTCCCGGAGGTATCGGGAGAGGAAATGGGTCCCCGTGATAATCCACTATCAGAAATTCTTGCGAAAGGTCAAACTCTTTAGATTCTTCCGGATGATGTATAAAAATCTTCAGGTTAGGTCGAAATTGATTGATATCAATCACTGTTTCGGCGGTGAAGTGCAAGTCTGATCCATAGTGGTCTACTGTCACAAAGCCCTGAAAGAGTTCCACTCCGTCTGTTTCTCTCAGCGAAAAATCAACTTGATCTGCTTCACTATCGATTCTTTGCGGAGGAATAACCAGTGAAAGCTCTTTCCGCTCGAAATCGAAAATAAAAACAGGCCGCCTGAATCGCCGACTCCTTACACTTCGAGTCTTTGTCAATCGAGCCACAATTCTGGCGGACTCAGCCAAGTGATTTGCAACAAGCTGAAGGCCGTTCCTCATGTGATGCGGAAATCTATGTTCTAACATATCAGTGTCAGCTGGTGATCTTGAAAGCACTAAATCCTCAACAGCCCGATACAAAGGTCGAATAACATTCATCGCACTCTCAGTTGAATAGACACAAGCTCTCTTAAAACTGGAGGGAAGGCGAAGTATTAGAGAAGTAAAACGGGCCGATGAATGAATATCGTCCAATTCCTCATCGTCGTCCAAAGCATCGGTATCTGAGTAGTAACCCGCTGACTCATCAACCAATTCATGCAGAATCTCGTCCAATTCGGTGTCATCAACGAAAAATGCGGTTTGCTCAACCGTTCGAGCCAGGACCAAAGCAACTCGGTGAACATGCTTCGCCGCCAGGATGGCATGTGTGTACAGTGATGTGACATAGAAATTTCTGACCGTCCTGCGAAAAAGATATAGAGAGTGCTTGTGCATAAAAGTCTTCAATGAATCGTAGTCACAAACATTGACTGAAGAAATAATATCACCAAATGCCCACGCCGATAATCCATCCCAGAAACCCTCTTCGTGAACAGACGCATATTTCGCATAGACTACGGCGGCTAGAAACACGAGCCCGGGTCGCGTCCAGATGTCGGTGAAAGCGAAGGCCGCAGATTGGTCTCCACCCTGGTGCATTGTTCCGAAGGCAATCCGGACGAGCTCAAGTTCATCTTGGGAGACCTCTGGCGAGTAGATTCGGTTTCCCGCTTCGGCAGGGATTCTTTGTAAATCATCATGTAGACGGCGTGCTAATGCCAATGCAGTCCCATGGTGAGTTTCGAGGTACTCTAGTTTTGTCATGGCACCGACACCATTTGCCAAAGATCAATGGCATCCACCAGACAAGAAAAAACATTGATATCATAGGAAACTTCCATATCGTTGTACTCCATATTATCCCAAAAAATCCCCGAGAGAACTGAATCGACTCCGCTTCACCAATTTCGACAATGATTCAGAACCTAAAACCAATTCCAGTAGATTGATTCGCTTGAACAGTTCCTCGGTAGGATCAAAATCCACCTCGGCCATGATTCGAGCGCCAATAACTTTCATTCAGCCAGTAAGATATCCGATTTTCTACAGCATTTCCGTAATGTCGAACATTCAAATCCTTGACGAATAGATCTTCTCGTAACGGCATAGTGCAACCTTCGGAGCTCAAAGCCGAATATCTATTCAATATGGTATATTTACATATTAACACTCATTTCTACCTGCATCACTAATAAAAATAACCAGGTGTTTACACCAGCAAATCATCGTCTTGTCGGAGATTGCGACTACTCCGCCAAATCGTCTCCAATACCAATATGCCTAATAAAGCAAAGCACATGCCAATCGACGAAAGTGCGCCAGAGGTCACCTAAAACAAAAATCAGATGAACCTGGGTTATTCTCAGCCATGTCCTTCGTAACGGGAATTACACCGTTGTGTTCGCCGGTGTTTCAGGACAAACTGTCGCAATGTTGTTGAAGGAACATCCCCTGATACTCCACATACCCCACTCTTCCAGAGTCATACCGCCGGAACAAATGGAACATTACATCATTTCCTCGGAAGAACTTGACGCGGAAATGGACCACCTCGTCGATTACGACACAGAGAAACTCTTCCAACCGGTCGCAAAGGAAGATGTGCAGCTCGTGTTTCCCTGGAGCCGATACCTCATGGATGTCGAACGCTACGAAGATGACAAGGACGAGGTGATGGCAAAAAGGGGTATGGGAGTCTTCTACTACCGCACCACCGACGGGAGACCGCTACGCCGACCCTTTTCACCCGATGAACGTGAAGAACTTCTTGCCACAATATACCGGCCATGGCACCAACAGCTTGAAAATATCGTAGAGGAACACCTCCGCATATACGATTCCGCTCTCATCATCGATGGTCATTCTTTTTCCAATGTGCCCCTGCCCTGCGATTTGGATCAGAAGGCGGACCGCCCGGATATTTGTCTGGGGACCGATGAGTTTCATACTAAGGCGAAACTGATTCTGTTTTCTGTGGATTTCTTCGAAGACAAAGGATATGAGGTAGCGGTGAATCGTCCCTATATGGGGACAATTGTTCCTTTGAGCTGTTTTGGGAAAGATTCACGGGTGAATTCTCTGATGGTAGAAGTGAATCGGAAGCTCTATGGAACTGACGCCGAAGTAGCTGAGTCGAAGAATACCTATAGGGTGATTGAGCGGTTTCTGAGGGCGGTTCGGGTGATTTGACCCGCCTAATTTCTATCGCGCCATTCATCACCGGTCCAATCCTCGCCCTTTGCATCGAAACCCTGAGCAGCATAAGTCAGCCCGGCGATGTCTTCCACGAGATCCTGTATCTCCTACAGGTAATTGTCTTCACCCTTTAAAAAAGCCATTATGTCCCTCCGAAGAATTTCTCTCGATGCCAGTCCAAAAAAACAGGATTCGGATAATGC
>JAJRZO010000422.1 GCA_024275215.1 Candidatus Zixiibacteriota bacterium
AGAGTGGATTCTTGTACATCTGACCCTTCTTGCCATTCTCGATCTTCCACGCGACTTCGAGACCGAACTGGAAATTGAGCCTTTTGTCATCAATCGACCAGCTTTTGTTCGTCTCTACAAAGTAGCCGTTGTTCGTGTCAGCCATAAGATCATCAAATGAGACATTTCCCGGTTCGAGATTGATATTTGTCATCCTGATCAATGGAATCGCAGCCCAGCCATCGGCGCGCATCGCGCCATTTGACCGCTGATTAACCACAGGCGCAGTCTCGCGCGATGTGAGATAGCCGACAAATTTACCATTCTCTACGATAGGCGACCGTTGAGCGGGAACTCCCTCGTCATCGTAACCGAATGTACCAAGCCCACCCGGAACTGTCGCATCGGCATTGATATTTACTATATCTGAGCCGTATTGAAGTTTATTGAGTTGATCGATAGTCAGGAACGATCCGCCCGCAAGCGAGATTTCAGTACCGAGTACGCGATCAAGTTCAACCGGATGCCCGCATGATTCATGAACCTGAAGCGCCATCTGCGAACTACCGATGATAATATCATGACGTCCGGACGGCATCGGAGGAGCAGTCAGCAAAGCGACAGCCTCTTCCCTGATCCGCTCGGCATTGTCAAGTAACGCCATGTTCTCGATTATCTCATACCCGCCTGTGCCGTAATCTCCACCGAACGATGTCGGGAACGAACGGTGTTGCGTTTCGCCATCAGCGACAGCGGTAGCGGCATAGCCTGACCCCGATTCGAGTATATCCTGTTCAATAACCGAACCTTCGGTCGATACGAATATTTTCTTGATTCGATCAAAACCCATTGAGGCTTCGGCAGTGCGTATTTTAGAGTTCTTCCTCAGGATTTCGCAGATCGCGAGCAACAGTTTGAGCTTCTTGTTGAGCCGGACTTTGAACGGGTCAATCTCGAACGCTGTTGTGAACTGACCCTGATGTGGTTCGAGTTCCGCGAGTCTGACATCCTGCTTCTTGGTCATCGCAGATGCTTTCGCAACCTGAAGCGCCCTGTTGGCGATCTTGCGGAAGCTTGCAGGTTTGACTGTAGAGCTTGCCGCAAAACCCCATGCTCCATCGGCAATCACTCTGATTCCGAAACCCTGATCTATCTTTCGATTAATCGAATCGACATTCTCGTTCCTGACCTGAATACGTTCCGATTCAGTTCTGACAAACCGGATGTCAGCGTAGTCCACACCTTTGGATTTCAGAAAATCAATTGCATCGAGAAGTTTATCTTTCAAAAGATCCTCCTTCCGTGGAATAAAAGTCACTGAATGCCAATGTAGCTGTCAGCCGAATGCAAGTCAATAGCGTTATCGGCGTAAGATGGGACTCGGAAGTTTTGTAGCTCATGCCCACTCTGGGCGTGAGTCTTAATCAGAAATCGTCACGCCTCAAGCAGGCGTGACCTTCAGGACTCGCCTGGAAATTGTATGTCAAAGCGACACACTCGCTTGATGAACCGAATACTGTTGTAGCTGTAGGTCAAACGGCCTGTCCGCTTGACGAACCGGATACATCTCAAGCGGCAAGCCGCTTGACTTACACGGATTCATCTGGTGTATATTCCTGCAGGAATCGTTTTTCTATTGCGTCGCCCCGATTGACGCTCTGTTTGATCCACCTGTAACGAAGGTCGAACAATTCGTCTTCTGTAAGTCGCCAGTCGATTTCCGATTCGTGGAGTCTTTGTATCAGATTGTGCAATGTTATCGCGGCACTGACTGACAGATTGAAACTCTGAGTGAATCCGTACATCGGGATTGTCATGCGGATATCGGCATTGTTAATGGCGAATTCGGTCAACCCTGCTTCTTCATCGCCGAATACGATCGCAAGCTTTGAACCGAGAGGAAGATCATGCAAACTACAATCGGAATCCTCAAGTGTCGTTGCAACTATCTTATAACCGCATGATCGAAGAGTTTTGTAACATAACTCAGCATTGGAAACATCATTGCGGTTGTATCTGTGCAGGTCGATCCAGTCAGCCGCTCCCATTGTGACATTATCTTTCGTCTCGTAGACATTGTCATTTTCGATAACATGAATATCCTGAACACCGAGACATTCGCAACTTC
>JAJRZO010000423.1 GCA_024275215.1 Candidatus Zixiibacteriota bacterium
CCTCCGTGCACCTCGGCGACATTTTTTGCTACATACAGCCCAAGTCCCGACCCTTTCTCCCGCGTGGTAACAAACGGATCGAGAACCCGTTCGATATCTTTGGCTTTGATTCCGTGTCCCTTATCAGCGATTTCTATACGGATATCATCAGCTTCTTTCAGAGTAATATCGATCTCACCGCCATCCGGTTGAGCGTCTCTTGCATTCAGCATCAGATTGAGCACTGCCTGTCTGATTGCGAAATGATCGGCCTGAGCGGAAAATGTTCCATCTTCCGGTTCGTATCGTATTCGGATATCTATATTTGAATCTCTAAAATCAGCTCTGGTCTGGCTCACGAGTGTTTCAATCATTTTGCGCAGGTCGACACGCTCACGTTTTTCGCTTACGGGATGAACAAAATCGAGATAACCCGATACTACGCTATTCAACCGTGACACCTCATCAGAAATAAAATCAAAGATCGGATCATCCGAATCTGCAGCATACTTCTTTTTTATTCTTTCGGCGCTATTCTTAATGATCCCAAGTGGATTCCGAATTGCATGGGCAATAGTAGCAGCCATTTCACCCATTGATGAAATCGCCGATGCACGAAGCAGCGCCTGTTGTGTCATCAGGAGCTTTCTGTTTATCACAATAAAGGCAAACACGAACAAAAGCATCAGCCCGCCGCTAACCACATTCGCAACAATGATATTCCTGCGGAAACTATCAATCGTAGAGAAAAACTCGTATCCTGCTTCAGCGCTTATGACGGCAACAACTTTATCAGTCGGATCGGTAACGGGAGCGTATGCTGTGAGCAGATAGAGACTATCCGAGCGATAGACTTGTGTCACGGCAGGAATTCCCGCACTGGCTGAGACAAACTCTGAAAGGTGAAGAATCTCGCCTGTTCGATTCGAGTCGACATCCTCGAAAATATCCGCACCATTCGGGTCATATATTTTGATGTCCAATAGATTGTTGACATCACGAACTTCATCAAGAAGCAACAAAATACCGGCGTATTGTTCCAGATTCATCGAATCTCCGGCGATCAGTCCATCTGTCAGCAATCCGGCACGTCTTGCGGTCGATTCAGCAATTGCCTGAAGCTCCTGCGAAACGCGTTCCTCGGCAAAGGATTTCATGCGCACATATAAGTACCACTGGCTCAGATTCAGGAATACAAGAAACAGGAAGCCAAATGCCGCAACCGCGATCGTGATTTTCCTGCTCAGAGCGAGTTTCATAGCCGAAATATAGCAGGACAAATCCTGACACACAACAAGAACTGTGCATAGATGTACACTTTGACATGATCAACCGCTGTGCGACTGTACAGTCAGGTACAAATCAAAGCGTTCCAGCATTAACTCCGACAGTATCGACATGGCCAACCTGTTGGCACTCAACTAATTCGCAGAGTTTTATGCGTTTTGGCACAGCAATCGCAATACAGTTCGGCAGAAGAAATGGACAATGCTTAACAATTACAGGAGGTCATGATGAAAAGGTTTTTCTTCCCTTTGGTTCTTTCACTGATTCTGGGCGCACTACTGATTTCAGGATGTTCCAAAGAATCCGCACCGCTAACTTCTAACGACATGGGATTGAATTTCGAGGATGAGTTCGGTGGTTATGATGCCTCGAATGAGGCTCCCGGATTCGGTGACGAGACGATTCTCAGCGAAATGTCTGAGGATGCCGAAGTCGCAGTCGATGATCCTGAGTTTTCCATCCAATTTGCGACACTCGATACTCTTCCGATTGTCAAGGTCTATGCGATGAAAATCCTCTGGGGGCAGCTTGAATTCGACTCGACAGTTACGGAAATGACAGACTGGTCGGGATCACTGACAATCGCAAACGGTGCAATCAGAATTGCGAGCCTGATCAGATTTGAGTGGCCGTACGATCATATCGTGAGACCGCGCACGGATCGCAGCAAACTTGAGTGGGTGTCACAAACAGCGCCGCATTTCGACGGCATTCTCGTGTGGTTGTATGACCTCTCGGACAGCCTGGGACTCACGGAGAACACTGTCACATTCCAGACAGGACCATACACCAGAACATTTACAATGTCCGAACTCGACTCGCTCTCTGAGATTATCGAAGTCGATGAACTTGGTAACGAGGTCTCATTCGATGCGCGTTACCTGGAGACACCCGACTGTGGGTATGGTTTCCTTGGTGGACGATGGGTATTCAAAGAGAACAATCGCGGTATATTCTACGGTCGCTGGGTCAACTGGAGCGGTATGGCAATGGGACACCTCCGCGGTCACTGGGGAATCAACAGTGCAGGCGAAAAAGTATTCTTCGGAAAGTGGATCGGCCGCGGCGGCGAATTCAAAGGCCTGTTGAGAGGAAACTGGGACTATGATTCCAACGAAGAATGTGCCGATTGCCCGCCGAAGGGTATCTTCGACGGTGTGTGGGCTGACAGGAATGGTGTAATCAGGGGTCATCTCGGTGGCAGATGGGCGGCATTCCCTCCGCCGCCTGACAATGGTAACGCTAACAATGGTAATCATGGAAATGGCGGCAACATGGGTGGAATGAACGACGAGATCGCTGGTATCCCCGGTCATCATCGTGGATTCTTCCTCGGGCGATGGGACAAGTTCTGCCCTGAAGTGGAATAGATCTCTCCCTTTGCATTCCTTTATATAGATAACAGCCCGTCTGCTATGGCGGGCTGTTTGCGTTATTATTGCTTGACTTTCCGACAAACCCGCGTTAAAATATTGTTAGTAACTGACAACCATCCCCTTTTTGCCTCATCGCCAATCGTGGCATTAAACGAACTATGGATGCTTTGCGTCTGTTTTATGGATAGAAAGCATTGCCGTTTATTATACAAAGGAGAGTGCAATGAAACTCGGAAAGCTTATAATTTTGGCTGTTATCCTGATCTTCGTGATCGGGATTGTACCCTCTCTGGTTGCCAGAGACATGATTGTAGAGGATGAAATCGTCAATCCGCCCCCGGGAGACAATGGAGGAGGAATTATCGAAGGGGATCCATGGGATGACAACAATGACGATGATCCCGGCAATAGTTCCATGTACCCAGCCGTTCAGATTGGTGGGAAATTGATCCATTGGTCATTTTTCAGATTCTGGTTCGTTTCTATCAAAACCAACATGGTCGAGATAGAACAAATTCGCCCAGCTGGAACCGGAATCACAATGAGAAAGCCGACTAAGTGATGCAAATGCCGAATACAGACAGCCCAAAACTTGCCGGTGAGCTTGCGGAATTCGAGCGATACTGCTCCCTCCGCGATCTCAGAAAGGCAGCGGAAAAGCTCGGGCAAATCGAGTCGGAGTTCAAAGACGAGGCATCCGCTTCACTTGAGTTTTTGCTCCACAAGGCGACATTCCTGAACCAAACGGGTGACTACCATGGGGCGCTCGGGGTTGCCGGTGAAGCTTACGAGCTGCTCCGTGAAACATCGGAACATGCCCTGCTGGCCAGGATTCAGACAGAACTCGCGAGAGCTCATCAATATCTGGGCGAGACAGACCGGAGTGAACGCGAGTATCGCGATGTCGCCGCCAGCTTCAGACGCATGGGAGATGTCGTGGGAGTCATTGACACTCTCAACAAAATTGCAGGTATTCGTTATCTCAGAGCCGACTACGATGAAGCGCGCAGACTTCTCGACGAAGCATGGAATCATGCTGAGGAACTCGATGACGAGCTTCGTCTTGCAAGAATAAGCAGCAATATCGGACGTATTGCGCTGCGCCAGGGGAAATTCAATGATGCTGTGGACAAACTCTCGATTTCGATTGAGAAACATGGGAAACTTGGAAACAATGTAAGTCTCTCCAGGGCTTTCCTGTCACTCGCATTAGTAGAAATACGGCTTGCCAATTACGATTCGGCGCGCCGCAATCTCAGAAATGCGCTCGCAATAATCCGAGAGCATGATTTGAAGCGCGAACTGGCAATATATTTCGAGTACAGAGCTGAGCTGCTCACAGCTATGGGGAATCTTGACGAAGCTCTCGGATCGATTCAGTCAGCTATCGAGCAGGGTCGTGGAATCGCATCGGACGGCGATCTTATCAGCCAGTCGGAGAGAATCAAGGCCGGTATTCTCTACGAGATGCGTAAATACGATGAGGCTGAGAAATCCGCAAGTAAAGCTCTCCGCATTGCCGAACGGATCGATGAAAAGCTGGAGATCGCCGAGAGTACGAAACTGCTTGCGATGATCTCTGACCGCAAAGGAGCATCGACCGACAGCAGACAACAGATCGAATATGCGATTGTCTTGTTACAGCAACTTAGAGCTACATACGAACTGGCTGAATGCTATGAGCAGGCGGCAGAGTTGACATGGCTCGATAATAGCACACGTATATTCTATCGTGTCATGGCGACCGATTTGCTCGGTTCGATCGGAATAGAATCTGATCTGGTAAGGGAATCGAAATCTACTTCCACTGATAAACTGGATCGGCATGTGTTCGCAGTAACGGGGGTGTCCGGTGATTCAGTGCAGATTATCACTGCCAGCAAGCAGATGAGATCAATCCTTCGGATTGTCGACCATTGTAAGGATTCGGATATTCCAATACTGATCACCGGAGAGACCGGTACCGGTAAGGACCTGCTTGCAAAGTTTATACACAATTCGTCAAACCGCTCAGGCGGACCGTTTATCACAGTCAATTGCTCAGCGATACCGAATGAGCTTGCTGAAAGCGAACTCTTTGGTCATGTGAAGGGAGCATTCACCAATGCTCTCGAGAACAGGGATGGTCTGATCGAGGCCGCCGATGGCGGAACACTATTTCTCAACGAAATTGGCGAACTGCCGAACTCACTTCAGGCAAAGTTGCTTGGATGCCTCGAGGAAAAGAAAGTCATCAAAGTCGGTGATACTGTTTCAAGACCTGTAGATTTCAGGTTGATCACTGCTACGAATCGGGACCTTGAGGAGAGTATTGAGACAGGCCGGTTTCGTCGCGATCTGTATTTCAGAATCGCTGTCATGACGCTTGATCTTCCTCCACTCAGAGCGAGACGAGAGGACATTATGGCGCTGATGAAACACTTCATGGCAGAGAATGGAATCGACATACGAGAACATGATGATCTGTTCGACAATGACAATATAATGAATGTCATCAGATACAGGTGGCCGGGAAATGTCCGGGAACTTCGAAATGAAATTCGGCTTGTTACTCTCGAATGCGATGGCGACCCGGAAGCAGTGATTGAAGCTCTCAATGCGAAGCTCGGTGATCCATTACCAGAATCGCAACTGGAATTTCAATCTGGTTTGGCGGGAGAAGTCGCGTCATTCGAACGGGAAAGGATCAGACAGGCGCTTCGCTCGGCAAGCGGTGTGATCCGCAAGGCGGCAAAACTGCTTAAAATACCTGAGGCGACACTCAGGTCGAAGATCAAGAGGTTGAATCTCTAATGCGCGAAATATAGTAATTCTCCATCTGAAATGCGCACTTTGGTAATTGCATGTGACAGAGCCGGTTACAAAACGTAACCGGCTCTTTTCTTTGATATGGAGCAGATTCTGCGAACCCGGCAAAATCCCTGTCGAATTTGACAATTTTGACCAGCCGGGGTAGCCCGCGTAACCCCCTGTTGTGCAGGCGGTTACAATTACAGCCCCCGTTCTCACATTTTTGCAATTTCCGGCACGCCCGTTGCGTTAGGTATGTGACGGCATATACGTCAAAGCAAGCCTTTTGGTTGGCTCCGCTTAGGCGAGTTAAGCATCTCTTGCTTTAACAGTACTATGGTTTTGGGCGGTCCCCATCCACAGCGGCAGGTGGATGGGGACTTATTATTTCAAGGTCTGATTTTATTGTTACTAAAATCATAATTTTAGCTGTTGCGTTTTAGATGTAAACCTGTATCTTCGGCGAAAGCAAAACCAGACACCGGTTGATTCAGGAGGAGTATTGATGAAGTCACTCATTTCGATCTTTGCTATTTTGTTGTTGATTGTATTCATCGGTTGCAATGACGCCACCGAGAAAAAAACTACCGATGACACCGGGAAAACTGAGGAAGCTGTGAAGGAGACTGCTGCTCAACAGCCAGAGGTACAGAATTTGTCTGCGGAGCTTCCCCAGATTGAGGGCGATACAATCACGACAGAAAGCGGACTCAAGTACATCGACATAAAAGTCGGTGACGGTCCCATGCCTGAGACAGGACAGACCTGTGTGATGCATTACACCGGCTGGCTGACCAATGGCAAGAAGTTCGACTCATCACGCGACCGCGGCAAACCATTCCCGTTCCCGATTGGTCAGGGACGTGTGATCAAGGGATGGGACGAGGGTGTTGCCTCGATGAAAGTCGGCGGACGTCGTCTTTTGATAATCCCGTCACAGCTCGGATACGGCGATCGCGGCTACCCGCCGGTCATCCCGCCGAAATCGACACTTGTTTTTGATGTCGAACTTCTCGAAGTGAAATAACAGCGTACATCATATCGTAAAAACATGAAACGGCTGTCAATCGACAGCCGTTTTTTATTCAGATTACCTGACGATTTAATGTCTTCATCTTCCATTCCATACCCGGTTTCAAAGCAGGTCGTATTTGATCTTTCCCTGAAGAAATGGACATTTTTTAATGAGCAAGGCTGTTCAGAGTATCCCGTGGTTGTATGTTTTCGTCATGAGAATCGTCGTTTGAAGGTAAAAAACTTTGAATGATATTACCCGATCCCAAACTGTCTGTTTCGATTGCTTGCTTTCAGGATAATTATCTATTATGGTGAAAAATATCAATGTCGTATACATCCGAAATGATCGTTGTTGGTGAAAATGAAAAATCCCGGTGAGAACAAAACTCTTTGTGACAAACTCCTGACTATTGTGGACAATATCTCTGATGGAGTATTCTCGGTCGACTTGGATTTCAGGATCACATTCTTGAACAAAGCCGCCCAGACAATAACCGGATTTACAGCCGATCAGGCGATGGGCAAATTCTGTAAAGATATATTTCGCACCAGTGCCTGCGACACTGACTGTCCATTGAAAGCAACTCTGACAACCGGGAAGCCGGTGATCAACAAGCCGGTTTGTATTACCAACAAGAAAGGCAAACGAATCCCATTGAGTATTTCCACAGCCACGCTGAAGGATGAGCAGGGAAACATCACAGGCGGAGTTGAAACATTTCGAGACCTTGATCTTGCCAGAAAGCTCCAGAAGGAATTTGAGGGCAGATTTACATTTGAAGAAATGATCAGCCGAAACAAAACAATGCTGGAGCTGTTTGAAACCCTCCCAACGATTGCCGAGAGCAACAGTTCTGTGCTCATCGAAGGCGAAAGCGGAACTGGTAAAGAGCTTGTGGCAAGATCATTGCATAATCTGAGCCTGCGGAGTGAAGGTCCATTTATCAGCATAAACTGCGGAGCGTTACCGGATAATCTGCTCGAATCAGAGTTGTTCGGATATGTGGCGGGCGCATTCACCGATGCGAGAAAAGATAAACTGGGACGATTTGCGCTTGCAGAACATGGGACACTGTTTCTCGATGAGATAAGCAACATATCTCAGGCTATGCAGATCAAACTCCTTCGTGTTCTACAGGAAAAAGAGTACGAGCCATTGGGCGCCACCAGGACAGTCCGATCTGATGTTAGGATTATTTCCGCCTCCAACAGTAATCTGGACCAGATGGTTTCTGAGGGCACGTTCCGACCGGACCTTTATTATCGAATCAATGTTGTGAAAATCAGCCTCCCACCTCTCCGCGAAAGAAAAGAGGATATTCCATTGCTGATTGATCATTTCGTCGATCAGTTTAATCGCCTGCACAGAAAAGACATACCGGGCGTATCCCAGCCCGTGTTAGAGATACTCATGAAGCACAATTATCCGGGCAACATCCGCGAACTGGAGAATATCATCGAGCATGCTTTTGTCCTCTGTCAGGATGGCATCATACGCCCCGAACATCTTCCCGAAAACCTACAGGCAAAAGGTTCCATTCCGGTTGTCGAAATCGCCAGCAGCATGAAAGAGATGGAATCGCTTTTCATCATTGCGGCGCTGAAAAGAAACGACTGGAGCCGTAAAAAAACCGCCGAAGAACTCAATATCGCACCATCAACACTTTACCGCAAAATCCGACGACTCGGTCTGAAGGTTCCATACCGTAAGGCTAAAATGCAGTAGTGCATAATTGCACGATTGCTACATGCACATCGTGCATAGCGGCACGATATGTCCAGGCTCTGGTCTTTTGAGAAGGGTAGCAAGATCATAGCTGACAACACATAAGCTATTGTTTATCAGACTGTTAGCACCCACAATCTCCTGCAATTATATTTTCGGCACAGAAGCTGCTATTAGCTCATGATGAAAGATGAAATCAAGAAGGAGGTTTCAAATGATCGGACTCGACAGGTTGATGGAAATCAAAGGCGTTGTTTCTGCCGGGCAATTCTCTGAAGACGGCAAAGTCATTCGCAAAGTGGGTGAATTGCCTGAAGACCTGATGACAAGCGCAGAGCTTTGCGTCAGACAGAATAACAGCAGCCGTGAATTTCTGGAGACTCTCGACAAAGGTTCAGAGCGAGACTGGCTGCCCCTGATGGGCTGGGCGATCTGGGGCGGGAAATACTCTGTGGTAGTGGTCGGCAACACGCGAGTATTTGTCGAAACAAGCCGTGCGGATTTTAATCAGTTAATCATTGATCTGATCGGGTCGGAAGCCACCGGTCCGCGTCCCAGAAACTATTGATTCGATGAGCCAGTTTCGGTGGAAAAAAACTTTGCTGAAATGTCCCGGAACAAATCTATAGAAGGAGGTAAATCTGATGGCTGAAGAGAAAAAAGAACAACCGACAATCGGAGAAGGCATCGTACACGAAAGCGCAAGGCCGATGAAGGTGTATGTCAGTGATGACGGGTGTATGTATCTCTGCGATAAAGACATCGATCCGAACAAGCCTCTCAAAGATCAGGCTTGCTGGACCTGTGACCAGGTGCTTTTCACGCGAGGAGGTTAAGTTCCATTCAGTCGGGAACAGTAAGCAGTTCCCATGAGGAAACATAAGCCGTACCAACCGCCTCGCTCCGCAAGGGGCGGGGCGGCACATGAATGCCCAAGCTGGTGGACTCCCTGACAAACGCTTGACTGACAAATGCAACTCGCAAAAATCGAAAGAAATTGTGGACAACACTCAGGTCATCATACAATATTCGGTTAAGACAGATTTATCGGAACTCAGGCAGGAATATTCTGTCATAACTATTCGAGAAGCGAGGAAATCAATATGAAGGTGAATCTGAGACAGATCAGTGGACTCGCCATGGCAGCGGTCAGTGATTCAGGACACTGGGTCACTATGGATGGCCCTGAGAAATTTGGCGGTTTTTCAGCCGGTTCCCGTCCAATGGAATTAGTACTGATGGGACTGGCAGGCTGCACATCAATGGATGTAATCTCAATTCTTATGAAAAAACGTGTAAAGCTGGAGGACTTCCAAATGGAGGTCGAGGCTGACAACGCTCCTGAACATCCCAAAATATTCACAAACATCAAACTCACTTATATTATCAAGGGAAAAGGCATCAAACCATCCGATGTTGAACAAGCAATAGAGCTGAGTGAAAACAAATACTGCAGCGCATCAGCTATGCTCAGGAAGAGCGCAAATATCACTATTGACTACAGGATAATCGACACGGAGAACGAGAAGAACAGCTCATCTTCCGGCTGATGCACGTCACTGATCTGGAGCAAAACGATGGCACTGACTGAGCCATTCATCCACACACTGTATAGATAAGCTGCCTGTCCGCTTGACGCCCTGACCTGCAGGAACTTGACACGTTAAGAAGAATGCTAATATCAAAGCCCCCACCGTTTTCGGCAGGGGCTTTTTTCTGCATAGAAGAGATAAAAAGAAGATTAGTACATGTCGCCGTAACCGCCCCCCGGAGGCATTCCGGGAACAGCGGCTGCTTCTTTCTTCTCAGGCTTATCAGCGACCATCGCCTCGGTTGTCAGCAATAATGATGAAATCGAAGCTGCATTTTCGAGCGCCGAACGAGCGACCTTGGTCGGGTCGATAATACCTGCTTCGAACATATCGACATACTCACCGGTTTCGGCGTTGTATCCGAATGAACCATCTTTCATGCTGACTTCATTTGCCACAATCGATCCCTCGACTCCGGCATTCTCGGCAATATTGCGAAGCGGAGCTTCGAGCGCTCTGCGCACGATCCCCACACCGACAGCTTCATCACCGTCGAGCTTCAAATTATCGAACTTCTTAATAATTCTAAGAAATGCGACACCGCCACCGGGAATTATACCCTCTTCGACGGCTGCACGGGTAGCATGAAGGGCATCCTCGACACGAGCTTTCTTTTCCTTCATTTCGGATTCTGTCGCAGCGCCAACATTGATTACGGCAACTCCACCGGCGAGTTTCGCGAGACGCTCCTGAAGTTTCTCACGGTCATAATCTGAAGTCGTCTCTTCGATCTGCTTACGGATCGACTCGATACGGCCTTTAATGTCTTCAGTCTTACCGCCACCTTCGACGATCGTAGTGTTATCTTTGTCAACACTGATCTTCTTGGCCTGGCCAAGATCTGAAATAACTGCGTTTTCGAGTTTGAATCCGAGTTCTTCGGAAATGACTTTGCCGCCGGTCAGGACAGCGATGTCTTCCAGCATGGCTTTGCGGCGATCACCGAATCCCGGAGCTTTGACAGCACAAACTTTCAGCGTGCCACGGAGTTTGTTGACCACCAGCGTAGCGAGTGCCTCACCTTCGAGATCCTCTGAAATGATTACAAGCGGTTTGCCTGTCTGAGCAATCTTTTCGAGTATTGGCAGAAGATCCTTCATTGACGAAATTTTCTTGTCGTGAATCAGGATGTAGGCATCCTCGAGTGCAGCATGCATCGAATCAGGATCAGTAATGAAATACGGTGAGAGATACCCACGATCAAACTGCATTCCTTCAACAACTTCGAGTGTCGTCTCGGTACCCTTAGCTTCCTCGACAGTGATTACGCCATCTTTGCCGACTTTTTCCATCGCCTCGGCAATCAGGTCACCGATCTGCTGGTCATTATTCGCAGAAACGGAACCGACCTGTGAAATCTCGGTTTTTCCGGAAACCGGTTTGGAAAGTTCTTTGATCTCATCGATCGTGAACTTCACCGCCTTCTCGATACCACGCTTGATGGCCATCGGATTCGTTCCAGCGGTTACATTCTTCAGACCTTCCGAGTAAATCGCCTGGGCAAGCACTGTTGCGGTTGTGGTGCCATCACCTGCGACATCGGAAGTCTTCGATGCGACTTCACGAACCATCTGCGCACCCATGTTTTCGAAAGCATCCTCGAGTTCGATCTCTTTGGCGACTGTCACGCCGTCCTTTGTGACTGTCGGGGAACCAAATTTTC
>JAJRZO010000424.1 GCA_024275215.1 Candidatus Zixiibacteriota bacterium
ACAGGTAATTCTGTTTACGGAAATAAGTAGCGTCATTTCCGCGCAGGCGGGAATCTATTGAATATGTCATGGTTAGAATGGACTCCCGCCTGCGCGGGAGTGACAGCTCCACAAGTAGGTCGTGTTCCGAATACTGCGGGGCAGCATGAGAAACGCGACAATTCTATCTTAGTATGTATGTGTCGGGTTTCTTGTCCTGTTTTGCAGGACTGCGTAACCCCGGCCTACAGGAGTTAGCGACCCTGACCTGAATTGATACAAGCTTACGATTGGTTTAGATGGATCTAAAAGACAAAGTAAGAATAGCTGGAGTCATCGGTGCCGGAGGCGCTGGTTTTCCCACGCATATAAAGCTCGAATCGCGCGTCGAGTACTATCTTGCCAATGGCGCTGAGTGCGAACCTCTGTTAGCCAAAGACAATGAATTGATGAAACGCGAGACCGAGAATATCCTGATCGGCCTCAATCTTGCCGCAGATTTTGTCGGAGCGGACAAACGCCACATCGCGCTGAAGGAGAAACATAAAAGTGCGATTGGAAAACTCAATCGTTTGTGTCCAAAACACAAGATTGATATTTCACTTCTCGGCGATTTCTATCCTGCAGGCGATGAATACGAAATCGTTTACCATGTGACAGGCCGTCTGATTCCGCCTGAAGGATTGCCGCTTCAGGTCGGATGTGTTGTCAACAATGTCGAGACGCTTCGCAATGTCAGAAATGCTGCGGATGGTATCCCTGTGACAACGAAGTATGTAACGATTGCCGGAGCTGTCAGGAATCCTGTGACAGTCGAAGCGCCTATTGGTATATCGCTGCGCGATCTGATTGATGCCGCAGGAGGTGTGTCATTCAGCGATGATGAACCTGCTGCGCTCGATGGCGGAGCAATGATGGGCAAAGTGCTGATTGATCTTGACAAGCCGATTGTCAAGACATCGGCGGGGTTTATCATTCTGCCGAAGTCGAACCGGCTGGTCTATCGCAAGTCGATGCCGAAAAGACAATCCGACCGCATCGGTAAATCAGCGTGCGATCAGTGTACATACTGCACTGAATTCTGTCCCCGGTATCTTCTCGGATATGCAATCGAGCCGCACAAAGTCATGCGTTCGCTCGGATTCGAGGGTGAGAAGCGCGGCTTGTTCTCCAGACATGCGTTGCTCTGTTGCGAGTGCAATTTGTGCAGCCTGTATGCCTGCCCGGAAGAGTTGGAACCGCGTGACGCCTGTGTCAATTCCAAGACTGCGCTACATAATAAAGGCGTCAAATGGGAACAGACTACACCTGTGAAAGTTCATCCAATGAAAGAGCACAGACGAGTGCCGACAAGCAAGCTCCAGACAAGATTAGGACTCAACCAGTATGCTCATCCCGCACCGTTTACCGAAATAGATTTCAAACCGCAATCTGTGACAATACCATTAAAGCAGCATGTTGGTGTGCCATGCGAACCGATTGTCGATGTCGGTGCGCATGTCTCACAGAACGATATAATTGGTGATGTTCCGGCAGGCAAACTGGGTGTTCCGGTACATTCATCTGTTGACGGACGAGTTGTAAACATTGACGATTCGATTACGATAGAGGTCAGGTGATGGGCGAAATCATAAGAGAATGTATTGGGTTAATCGAGTTCTCGTCGATTGCGAAGGGCATCGAGGCGGCTGACGCAATGCTCAAAGCTTCGGCGGTTGAACTGGTTTTGAACAGGACGATATGTTCCGGGAAATATATCGTGATGGTGACCGGAGATGTCGCAGCGGTGACATCATCGGTGCAGGATGGCGAACGAACTGCCGCCGAGGCTGTGATCGATACGTTTATCATCCCGAATGTCCATCCGTCGATATTCCCTGCGTTGACCGCAACTAATGTCGTTAAGAACCTCGATGCGATGGGTGTGCTCGAATCGTTCGGAGTGGCGTCGCTAATCGAGGGCGCAGATGCCGCGGTCAAAGCAGCCGATATCGAACTGCTTGAGATTCGAATCGCGATGGCGCTCGGCGGAAAAGCATTCGTCACGATGACCGGCGAGGTTTCGGCTGTTACTGCCGCAGTCGATGCAGGCGCGGAAGTTATTTCACGTCAGGGATTGCTGGTGAACAAAATCGTCATCCCACGCCCCAGACCTGAGATTGTAAGAGAGATATTGTGATTTGTGGACGGCGTCAGGAATCCTTTCCCGACGCTGGGGATCCGCCAGGAAAGGATTCCTGGCGACGCGAAGAGGCTGCACGAGCAGTTGATTTCGAAGTAATGCTGTATCAGTTGACTTTTGACTAATGGTGGTCCACCCCTTGGGGTAGATGGCACGAAGTAACGAAACATGATTGACTATCACAAACTCCAACGGGCTTGTGGCAACGGCAGCATTTATGCGCTTCAACTCGAAGTCGGCGACGCCTGCAAACAGGGCTGTATCTACTGTGATAAGAGAGAGTCGCCTGACAAGAAATACTCTCTGAGCGATGATACTATCCTCTCAATCCTCAACGACTCAAAGAAACTCGGCATCACTGTAATCGAATGGTTCGGCAGTGAACCGCTCCTGCGCGAATCGACATTGGATCTCATGGATCACGCATCTGTCCTCGGTTTGCGCAATAATATCTGGTCATGCGGATTGCCGTTCGGCGATGATGATATTGCGCGACGAACAGTCCATGCTGCGCAGGATGGTCTGATCACTGTTCATGTTTCGACTGTCGATCGCAGGACATACAAGACATTTCATCCGAATCGACCAGAGACTGATCTCGATCTGATTCTGGATGGTCTCAGGACATTGATCGATTTCAGGTATCCTGCCGGTCAGATGATCAACACGGCGACATTTACCGCGTTGCAATCGCCGGAGGATATGATTCACACT
>JAJRZO010000425.1 GCA_024275215.1 Candidatus Zixiibacteriota bacterium
ACTGCCGCCAGGTCCGGTTTCATCATCCGCAACAATCCAATTTGTACCATTCCATTTGATGATCTGGTCGGTACGGGCACCAGTTTGTGCGATGTCCGACAGTTCGATGACATCATCCTCTACGCCTAATGTTGTACTTGAAGTGTCCGCGTTAAGCGCCTCGTATGCATAGGCGACAGTTGTAAGACGCGTGCGAGGAGTGATTTCAGGATCAGTCGAGACAGTAATTCCCAGCCATCTATCCGTCCCGCTGAAGACAGTGTTTGTAAGTGCTGGTTGAGGCGATTCACCCAGTTTAATTTCAAACAGACCATCCGTAACCTGTACCGTCTGGAAGTTGCTGTTCCAGAGTGCTGTACCGGCGGTGGCGGCATCGTAGATGATGAATTTCAGCAAGTATGATCCATCAGCGACAGGGTTGCCCGAACTGTCAAGCAGGCGTCCCTGATAGTTGATCAAATCAGGCACATCGGCTTTCGAGGTCGCACTGAGTGAAACAGTGATAAGCACTAAACATGCAATGATAATGACTCGTTTCATCGGATCCTCCGTTCGTTGGGGTTTCAGTTCTTACATTGCACTAAAGATTCTCTGTCAGAATTATGATGGCTGTGAAGCGGCATCATTAAACAATGCAGATTCACATAGCCGCACTCTAAGTATTTCTGATTTAGCGAAAGCTACATATCAATCCAGTTGCACTCGACTGCAATGAACGTAACACCAGAGATTGGAAGTACTACACAGTCATTGATATTATAAGAGAATTGCTGTTTTTCGCAAGGGGGTTTTTCAAAACAGAGTGGGTGAATACGGGAGTGATTCTATCCCGATGTCATAGCCATTTGTTGAATGAATACACGTAAATAACCAATGCACAAGGCAATGAATTCTACTGATCAGGTTGATTGTAGATTTGTTTTTCAATAAGGACAATTAGCGCAGGGCGCAGGGCCACCACCGAAGATATAATTGACGATGTAGATTACATCATCAATGTCAATTGCTTCAAGACAATTGGCATTACCGACCAGGGGATCAGGCGCAGGGCCGCCACCGTAGATATAATTGATGATAAAGATAATATCATCGATATCAACATTGTCGCTCTCATTGGCATCACCACAGGGATATCCCGGCCCAAAATCCTGCCAGTACCCACTGTGTATTTCGACATCACTCGCAGACGCTTTTCCTATGATGAATTGTCCCATTGATCCGAAGTGGATAAAGCCAGTTGTTGTTGACATACGGCCGCCACCCGACAACACATCCCAGCCGATTTCGAGGCTGTCGTAATCAGGCTGCTGCGGACTATTTTGCGATGAAGTTTTTTCAAGACTTGACAACACCTGCATTTTGGCAGGCTCATTGCCGAATACAGTTGCTGACTGCATCAGTACGAGTAACACTGCTATCAATGTGAGAATCATTGCCCTGAACATCATTAACCTCGTGAGACCTCTTACAATAAATATACGCATGATTTCCGATTCTCGCCAGTGATAATTACTCTCACTGAAAACACAGATCGACTCATAATCTACATCGGCTCGACACACTGCAAACTCAAGGAATCATGGAATTCGTTCAACACTGAATTAAGAATTCACAATCACTTCGTGCGCCTCGGGAACATGCGCCGTCAGGAATCCTTTCCTGACGGCACACCGCTAAATCGTCATGCCGGACTTGATCCGGCATCCATCTTTGTAGCCGGTAGCATAAGCCTATGTCATACATTTCTTGTGCAGGAATGATTAAGTGGAGATGAAGGGACTCGAACCCTCGACCTATGGCTTGCAAAGCCACCGCTCTCCCAGCTGAGCTACATCCCCACATTGTCGCGGCGCAATCTATAATCTTATCCCTATTTTCACAAGAGTTTTCTTGAATCTTAATGATTGTTGTCGGCATATTAATTTCAGGCAACCTGCCGATACTTAAGGATATGGAACATTTGCCGCACAGTCTTGTATGCACGTGTGGAACCGATTGTCATATCATTGCACAAAAAGTATTTGAATTCGTTCAGTCGAGTTCCTATATTCGTGACTCAGTATGATAACAAAGATCAACCGGATAAATTCATGAAGAAAAAAATCCTGCTGACAATCCTGACCTTAACTACAGTCGCGCTCATCAATGCCGGTTGCGGCAATACAAGACATCCCGCTCTGTTTGACATCGAAAAGCTCTACTACGATGCGCAGAAAGCTGAAGACAAAAAACTCGGTATTAAGCCCGAACTGGCAACCGACGATGATTATCAGGAAATCATCGATGCTTACATGCGTGTGGTTGACAGATTCGAAGAATCATTCTCATATCTGAGAGAAAAAGACTCGTTCGATGTTGATGAGAGCAAAGCAGCAAGTATGGCTGGCGAAAGTCTTCTGCAAGCTGCAAGATTGTATCAGCTAAGCGGCAAGAAAGACAAATGCAAAGAAATCCTGGCTGAGTTTTCTGAAAGATTTCCACGAAATCGTAACCACAAGGCTGTTGCTCGCCTTCAACTCGGCAGAATGGAAGAAGATGCCGGTAATCAGAAAGAGGCGGAGAAAATATATCTCAAACTCCTTGAGGACTATTACCCTCCCGCCGACCTTGAACTTCGACCGAATGGAGATGTTCTCGATCTGCCAGTCAGAATAGCGAAACTATATCATGAGATCGGAGATACTGCGAAAACAGAATACTATCTGAATTACGCCGAAAAATACTATCAGGGGATTATCGACAAGTTCAAGTATTCCCCTCTCGGTTTGACTACAATCAGATACCTTGCAGATACTTATGTTATGCGCGACAAACCCCGTGAGGCAATTAAACTTCTCGAAACAGTGACAGATTCTACAGGTGAGGTTTTTGGAACCGCTCAGATGATGATTGCAAACATCTATGGAACCGAACTCGGCGATCTCAAAAATGCTCGTATCAGGTATGAGAAAATCGTGAACGACCCTGCCGATTCATCGCTCCATCCGAAAGCATATCTCCAGCTCGCAAAAATAGATTTCCTCGACTCCAATTATTCGCAGTGTCGAGCAAAAATCTCGACAATCAAGGACAAATTCCCAAGATATGTAGCTACTCAAGCACACGCTCAACAGATTCTTGCAAGGAGTTTCGAAGCCGAAAAAGATTTCGGTCGCGCTTTCAGCGAGTATCAATGGCTACTAAGGAACTATTCTGAAAGCAGAGAGGCAATCGAGACTTACAGGCACTTACCTCCATTCCTGCGCAAGAATGGACAGGAGGAACTCGCGGTTGAATGGGACAAAAAATCAACCGAAATGCTTTCACAAATCCGCGACAAAAACAAGGGAGCGGGAGCTGGGCTGGCAGCGCAGACCAACCTGATAAATCTCCTTGCAGAACAAGAGAAATGGGCGGAGGTTACCAAAGAGTTTGAAAACCTGCAGGAGACATACCCGCGCTCTCAGGCAGGGACAGAAGCACTGCTTAAAGCAGGCAATATTTATCGTGATAAACTGGGTGATTCAGTGAAAGCTCGCGAAGCCTACGAAAGGCAGGTGAATTTATATCCAGACCTGCCGATCACTGAAAAAGCCAGAGAAAACCTGAAATAAAATAAGGATTGCAAACATAAACATGACAAAGGAGTTGTCAGTGAAGAAAAACGTATCAATCATCTTGATGGTAGCGATGGTGTTCTGGCTGTCGGCAGCGGTCATTTATGCTGATACTGTCGGCGAAAAGGACAAGTGCTCTGTAGTGCTCAAAGAAACTGCCAAACCGAATCACTGGGCTGTTGAGATCAATTTCACCAACGACGAGCCGCTGTTCGGTATGGTGTTTCCCTTGCACATCTGGTCTGATAAAGGCGAACTGACCTACGATTCTACCTCTTTCGCCGGTACAAGAGTCGAGGATTTTGCGGTCAAGATTCCCTTCCAGGATACTGAAAACTACAAGGACACCAAGGGACTTATGATTAACCTCGGATTGATCGGATCGGTCGGATTTGAATCAACTGAGCTTAAGCCCGGCTCAGGCCCTATTGCGTACCACTACATCACTGGAACCAAGGGCGTAACTACTGAAAGTATCGTTGTCGACACAACTTTTATCTATCCATCAAACAGAATCATGGGTACGATGATCGACGCCAAAACCAGAATCAAACCGACATTCGAGTTCAAACGAGCCGGCAAATAGCCCCAGCCTGATCCTGATTTTGAAAGCCCTTGCCGACAGGCGAGGGCTTTTTCTATGCCTCCTGATCCCCTCGGAACTCAAGTGTGTGAAAAGCGCGACGCAGTAATTTCCAGATGTTGCAGCTTGATGCACAGGCAGCAACGCCCTTAATTGTTCACTTTATGAGCATAGGGGTAACACATTGTATCTCTGACAGATACAG
>JAJRZO010000426.1 GCA_024275215.1 Candidatus Zixiibacteriota bacterium
GATGAGCGTACTACGGAGTTTCATTCGGTTGTGCTCCTGCCGATGCCGAACAGCTTCATCTGGAGGAGCGCGAAAATCATAATTATGACAACCAGTATGTACGCCGCTGCCGATGCGTAACCCATGTCGAATTTGTGCAGTCCTCGATCATAGACGAAATAGACGGCTGTAAGCGTGGAGTTGAGCGGACCGCCTTTTGTCATGATGAATATTTCGACGAATACCTGAAATGATTTGATCGTGTTGATCAGCACGACATAGAGAAACATCGGGCGCAATTGGGGGAGAGTGATCCGCACGAATTTCGACCATTCGGACGCGCCGTCGAGAGATGCTGCTTCGTAATGTTCTTCAGGAATCGATTTCAATGCAGCCAGAAACAGAAGCATGTAATAACCCGATGCGATCCAGATGTCCATCGCCATGATTGCAGGCAGTGCAGTTTTTTCAGAGAAGAGAAAGCCGCGTTCCGGGGTCGGTATGCCGACGAGATTGCACAGCATTGTCAGATAGCCGCCGCGTGAGTAAAGATTTGTGAAGATCAATGCAATGACCACCAGCGATGTAATCGACGGTATGAAATATGCCGAACGAAATATCCTTGCTCCGGGAATCCTGCGATTCACGAGAAGTGCAAGAATCAGCGCGATGACTGTCGTGAATGGTATCGTACCGACGACGAATATCGCGGTGTTGGCGAGAGCTTTCAGGAAATCGGGATCGCTGAAAAGCCTGATGTAGTTTTGCAGGCCGACAAAACTTGTCTGGTCACTCAGCAGCCTGAAATCAGTCAGGCTCAAATAGAACGAATAGATTAGGGGATAAACCCAGAAAAGCAGCAGTGTGACAAGCCAGGGCGAGAGGTAAGCTGTTTTGATTCCATTGCCGTATAGAGAATCTCGACGGGGCATTTTCTAATCTCTGAGCAGCCTGTTGATCTGCTCGGTCGCTGATTTTAGCGCGGATTCAGCGTCAGCCTTATGATATATTGCCTGCTCTACAGCTTTCTCGATGTTCTCTTCAATGTAAACCCATTTCTCATGGAACGGGGGAGTCTTTGCTGTGGTGATTTGTCTGAGAAAAACGCGACTGAGTGAATCAGCGCTTTCTGCGACTATTTCAGCGGCGGCAACATTGGCAGGTGTCGGAGTGCCGACTGCCCGGCAAAAACGCAGATCAGCATCTGCGGAGGTCATGTATGCGACAAAATCCAACGCTTGCTCGGAGTGCTCAGTTTTGCCGCTTATGGCGAGATACTCTCCGCCTGCAAACGATACCGATTCATGCGATGAATCGGGAACAGGGATTGTCGTTGCGCCTATTTCAAAATCAGGGGGCTTCTTTGCGATTCGCCTGAGCAACCAGTCGCCGGAGATGATAAATCCTATTTCGCCAGCAAGAAACCGTTCGTCAAGACCCTGCTGAGTATCCATACAGCCTGCGTCCGACAAGGTGACATAGTAGGACAATGCCTCGACGGCTTCGGGTTGGTCAAGTAAACATATTGTATGATCGTCCGACAGGATACGTCCCCCATTGCTCCAGAGGAATGGAAGGAATTTCTTGTACAACCTGTGTCGCTCGGCTGAGTTCGAGCCAAACCCGCAATACTGATCTCCCAGAGCATTGATCCTGTCTGCTTCATCAAGCAATTCAGCCCATGTAGTGAGTGGACTCGTATTTGTTATGCCAGCGTTTCGTCGCAGGTCATTGTTATAATATAGGACACGCGTACCGAGCAGCCACGGGATGGCGTAGCATTGACCATTCAGCATTGCCGGTTCCCACATAAGTAATGATGACCTGGTGCTGTCATAGTAATTTGTCAGGTCTGACAGCACGCCGTTGCGTGCAAATTCCCCGATCCAGTCAGAACCGAGTTCCACAATGTCAGGCGCAGTGGCGGTGCTGAATGCCACTACAATTTTCTCGTGACCATCTGACCATGTCAGATCAACCAAATCGATCTTTACATTCGGATGCTTTATCTCGTATTCATCAATCAGCTTCTCTATTGTCGGCTTGACATCGGGGGAAGTCCAGAACTGCCAGACACTGAGCCTGATAGTGTCGTTCTGTTTCTGATTACCGCATGACAGAAACGAAAGAAAGATTGTTATTAGCAGCATTTTTTTCATGCACGCAATGAGTTATCCAGCCACCCGCGAGTCAACTTCAAATTCAGTTTTTGTTGACGATGATAGCATCATTTGTCATCATGCCCGTGATAAGGTGTATGGAGGTGTACCGTTAGGACCCATCCTGTTCTGACATTTGTGTTATTGTACCTGATGGCGAATGTTGCGCTATGCAGCGACCCATTGTCATTTTCTGTCTATGACACTCCATCCGATGGCGGCGGCAGTGTTACAATCAGTTGGCAGGCGCCGGTTGAATCAAAATCGATTCCGATAGGCAGCTTTGTCATATTTCGTAAAATGAACGAAGAAGTGTCATGGTCATATTTAGCATCCGTTAAGGCTGAAAACGGGCTGTTAGAGGATCGAACTGCTGTTGATGGCGTCAACTATACATACAAAATCGTTAGTTATGCCTCCGATGGAGCATCGGAGTGGGTTTGTCCATATCAGGTTGCATCGAAAGCGCAGTGGTTCGACTCTGATAGGCTGCCGGTACTTGTCGGAGTTTTGGTCTGTCTGCTTGCACTCGCGGGAGTTGCTCTCCTGCATAAGAAAGGCAAGCCGTTTGATATCAGGCCGATACGAGGCCTTGAAGCTGTCGATGAAGCTGTCGGACGAGCAACGGAAATGGGTAAACCGGTGCTCTTTACGCCGGGATGGGGCGGCGATATCCAGCGTCCGACCACGATTGCCGCGTTGAATATCCTTGGGCATGTCGCATCGAAAACGGCGTCATACCGATGTGATCTTATTTTTCCGACACATGATCCTGTCATCATGGCGGCAGCCGAGGAAGTCATACACGAGGCTTATATCGAGGCTGGCGAGGCGGATCGATACAAAGCCGAAAACGTTTTCTACACGACATCATCGCAGCTTGGATATGCCGCGGCAGTCGATGGCGTTATCACAAGGTATAAACCGGCGGCGATCTTTCTGTTAGGGACATTCGAAGGTGAGGCATTGATCCTCGCTGAGACCGGAAACTCTATCGGAGCTATGCAGGTGGCGGGTACCGATTCGACAATACAATTATCATTTTTCATGGTCGCCTGCGATTACACACTGATCGGCGAGGAATTATTTGCAGCTTCAGGTTATTTAACCGGTGATGCGAAGATTCTGTCGTCAGTACGAGCGCAGGATTTCATGAAGATTCTGATCGTAGTTGTTCTGCTTGCGGGAGCTATCCTCGTTACATTCGGGATGGTTGATTTTGCTGGCTGGATAGGGAAGTCATAATAATGCTATCCAAGAAAATACCGATAGCTGTCTGTTTTCTGTTTGGTCTGTTTGGACTGGTGCAGTATTTCTCGCCACACCCGGCGGCAGTATCAGCTTACTCTACAGTGCTTGACTGGGTACAGATCATTTTCGCATTCACATTACTTGTTGGCGTCGTGTCGCTATTGCAAATACAACTCAAACATGTTTCGAGAAAAGAGAAGTACTGGGGATACAGCATCGTCACTATTGTCGGAATTTTAGTCATGGCGGTCTTTGGTTTTGCGGGTGGAACAGAACGTGGAACTGCGTTCATGTGGGTGTTCGACAACATGCAGGTTCCAATGCAATCGACAGTCTTTGCGATGCTTGCGTTTTTTGTCGCCACCGCCGCATACAGAGGATTCAGATTACGAAATGTGGAGGCGGGCATTCTCCTTGCAGCAGCGATAATCATCATGCTTGGCCGAATTCCGATAGGGGAAATGATCAGCGCGAGAATCCCCGAAACTGCCGAGTGGATACTCAATGTGCCGTCGATGTCAGCAAAACGCGCAGTTCTGATCGGAATTGGACTTGGTTCGATTACGACTGCGCTGAGAGTCATTCTTGGAATCGAGAGAAGTTATCTTGGAAGGAATTAGTCAGTGGATTTGAGCAGAATCGACAGACGATATATCTATCTTGTCATTGCGATTGCTATTGCAGTACCTCTTTTGCTAAAAGTACAGCTTCCCGTCAGTGTCGGCCCTGAAGTTCAGAAAGTGTATGATGAAATCGACAGCCTTCAGTCCCGCGATTGTGTGATGATTTCATTTGATTTCGAGGCGTCATCAGTGGCTGAAATCAAGCCTGTGGCGGAAGCTGTGATCAGGCATGCGTTCGAGAAAAACCTGCGTATTGTCGGACTGGCGCTATTCTCCGAGGGGACAGCCATCGGTTATAATATCATCTCGTCGCTTGCCGAGGAATACGGAAAAAAATACGGCGAGGATTATATCTACCTGGGATTCCGTCCGCAGTATGTTTCGGCCATTCTTGGCATGGGAGAAAACATTGATCAAGTTTATCCGCTCGATTATTTGAATGATGATTGGAAGGACTTTCCGCCGTTTTCGGATGTTGAAAACTATCACGATATTTCGCTTGTCGTCTCTATTGCCGACGGTTCTCTGCCGACATATTGGGTAGAGTATGCAGGCAGCCGGTATGGGCAGAAAATTGCAGCCGGGATCACTGCGGTTATGGCGACATCGTACTATCCCTATACCGCTTCGGGGCAGCTTGTCGGAATAATCGGCGGTCTGAAAGGCGCGGCGGAATATGAGAATCTTCTCGGTTACACAGGCGGTGGACACAGGGGAATGCTGGCGCAATCATCGGGACATCTTGCGATTATCGCGCTTGTGATTTTGGCGAATGTTGCAGCACTGAGGAAAAAGAGATGACCGAATTAGGCACATTGATCGCGCTTATACTGACACTCATGGTGTTTTCATTCTTGTATAAAGAAAATCCCATCTATCGTTTTGCAGAATATTTGCTTGTGGGAATTTCAGTCGGATACTATCTGGTTATAATTTGCAGAAATACGATATATCCGCTGGTGATCGAAAAACTCTTCATTCATGGGGAGTATCTTGTGATCGTGCCTGTTTGTCTGGGGCTTCTGATGTTCGCGAGGCTCAACAAACGATGGGCATACCTGTCGAGGCTTCCACTTTCGCTGATGATCGGATTCGGAGCGGGGATATCGATTCCGGCAATGCTGCAGGCACGGATACTCAAACAGATGTCTGCGTCGATGCAGTCGCTGGCGACGATCAACGGCATTATTATCCTGATCGGAATTATCAGCACTATCACCTATTTCTATTTTTCTAAACGCCAGGAGGGAATGTTCGGGAAAGTTACCCGGCTCGGCACATATTTCCTGATGGTGTTTTTCGGTGCGACATTCGGTTACACGGTGATGTCGAGGATATCCCTGTTGATCGGCAGATTCGAGTTTATTCTCAGAGATGCTCTCAGAGTGATTTCTTAGGATCGGAGGATTCAGATGGCTGATCTCGATAACATAAAGATTGGAACATCGGGGTATTCATATCTCGACTGGGTCGGGACATTCTATCCTGAAGGAATCAGGAACAGCGATATGCTCGAGTACTATGCAGAACATTTCGATGTCGTCGAAATCAACTCACTGTATCAGTCGATACCGAGTCCCCGGATATTGGAAAATATGGAGCAAAAAACGCCGGAGAATTTCAGTTTCATGGTCAGGACACACAAGAGCATCACCGACGACAGGACTGATATTCTTGCCGGCGTGGAAAAATTCAAGGAGAGCATCGCGCCATTGTCTGAAACGGGAAAGCTCAGAGGCTTGTTGCTTCAATTCCCATATTCGTTCCGCTGGTCCCAGAAGAATTTCACTTATCTGACGAGAGTAAGAGATCTTCTTCACGGTTTTCCGTTGTACTTCGAGTTCAGACACCGCGGCTGGCAAAGAGACGAAGTCTTTACACTATTTTATGAGAGTAAACTGCATCTTTGCTCGATGGACGCCCCTCAGATCGATGCTCTTCCCAGACCGGAGCTTTTCAGTACGGCGAGGCGAGCCTATATCAGGCTTCACGGTCGTAATTCGGCTCAGTGGTGGCATCGCGGTGCGCATCGCTATGATTATAGCTACACAGAAATCGAACTTAAACAATGGATCAGAAGGATTCGCGAAACCAGGGATGTGATCAGAGAAAAGTATATCATTTTCAATAATTGTCATGCCGGACAGGCCGTTCGGAATGCAAGGGAGATGATCGACATCCTGAAGGCGGCAATCAAAGAGGAACAACCTGCAAATGCGGCAACGTAGAAGAGTAATCATCATAGTTTCTGTAGTATTCCTGCTGCTTTGTGTGCACTACCGTTTCGGTTTTCCGCTGCGTACAATAGTGGATTATTCGCCATGTTTGAACGCATCACTTGCGACTGCCGCTACTTTTCCGTACGAAGTGTATTTTCCGACTGAGAAAGAAATGCGCGGTAGACCGAATCTTAACTGTAAATCTGCAATCGTTGTTGACAACACCTCCAAAGAGATCCTGCTGGATAGAAACTCGGATAAGGTTAGAGCGATTGCCTCGTTGACAAAACTGATGACTGCAATGATATTGATCGACCTGGATACTGACTGGTCAAGACTGGTTACAATCACGAGAGAGGATGCGCGGAATTCGGCGAAGTCCAGATTGAAAATCGGCGAGAAATTCTATGCGGCGGATCTCTTCTACACGATGCTGATCAATTCTGACAATCGTGCTGCGCGTGCGCTTGCCCGA
>JAJRZO010000427.1 GCA_024275215.1 Candidatus Zixiibacteriota bacterium
GGCAACCGTGTAATAAGTGGCGCTGATGTGCCGATCAAAGTCAGGAGAGCGAAAAGGGTCGTCACAATCATTCCAACAGCAATCAGAAAGTCAACCGACCAGGGATCATCAACTTTCTTCTCCGGCTTAATATGTTTGAACCGGATGACATAGAGCGTGAGAGTTGTGAACAATATACCGAGCAGGAACAGCACGAGGTAGAAATTCAACCCCAGGTCTGTAAACGAATGTACTGAAAAATCTGCGAGTACGCCGCTTCGAGTCAGGAATGTGCCATACAACACGAGTACGAATCCGAATGCCGCAAGAATCAGATTTGTCTTGCGAAGCTGTCCATATTTTCGTTCGACCAAAAGACCATGCACAAGAGCGATGTTTGTCAGCCACGGTATCAGCGAAGCGTTCTCGACCGGATCCCATCCCCAGAATCCTCCCCATCCGAGAGTTTCATAAGCCCAGTACCCTCCGAGAAAGACTCCAAGACCGAGTATTGCAGACGAAATCAGCGCCCATGGGAATACTCGTTTATTCCAGTCGCGGTAATCATTCTTTGTCAGTGCCGCCATAGCATACGCGAACGGCACCGCGAGAAGGACATAACCGACAAAGACAATAGGCGGATGAATTATCATCCAGAAATTCCGCAGCAGTGGATTCAGTCCTCGTCCTTCATCAGGTTTAATTGGCAGGAGTTTGAACGGCGAGCTGGCTGAAAGCAGCACCATCAGGAACAGCGCACCCAGCAGATAATAGAACATCACTGTTGCATTCAGTGTGTCTTTTTGCCTGTAGAGCAGCAGTCCAATTATTGTTGTGAAGAAAAGCCAGAGCAGGAATGTCCCAATCTGACCTGCCCAGAATGTCGAAAGCAGGAGGAAAAACGGCAGGTCGGTTGAGCTGTAATCATAGACATAAGATATCTGGAAATTGTGAGTTAACAACTCATACAAAAACAAGCCTGTAAGTATTGCCGTAAGACCGGTAAAGACGAGATATGCCCGTCGCCCAAGCGAGAGAAAATCGTTTTTCCCGGCGGCAGCGAGAAAGTAACCTGCTATCGAGACGACGCAGGCTGTAAACGTCATCGTCAGGAGCAGGTTTCCAAAGAACATCATCAGGAATCACCCTGATACTTGGATGGACATTTCAGGAGAATCTCATCGGCGACAAACCGACCGTCGATATACTTTCCCTTGCAAACTACTTTTGTCGCCTGATCGAAATTTCCCGGCATCGCGCCGGAATAGACAACTGTCATAATCTGACCGTCATCATTCTCGACGTCGAAAACAAGCTGGAGACTGTCTGTGTCATAACGAGCGTCATCCTTGATAATCGAGCCAATCACCTGTACACGTCGATCTTTCTGCTTTGCTTCGTCGAAAGAAACATACGCAGTCAGCGATTCGTTGAATGAACTAAGGAGCCAGATTGCGGCTGCAACGACAATCGCTCCACCGATAATCCATTTGCGTTTCACTTATCCTCCAGTCGTCTCACTCTTCGGTCGAGTTTGAAGACAATCACGAACACTCCTGTCCAGATTGCCAGTGTTACGGCCATGACCGCGATATCCTGCCAATCAATCGACATAACTCTCCTCCAACTGTCTTTGTTCCAGTGTCAAAATACGCGTACCGATCTTAAATAACCAAATAAACAGGCAAAGAAAACAAAACAGCGATGAAAAGAAAATAAACGCCACATATCCTTCAACATTGATTCCACCCTGCGACACAAGCGTATTTTCCGGATGAAGCGAATCGTAAATACGCGGTACTATGAATCCGAGAAACGGCACCGTTACAAACGCCAGGATAGAATAGACAGCCGAGAAAGAAGCTCTTCTTTCAGGCTGCGCAATCGATTGGCGGAGAGCGAAATAGGCGCCGTATATCACCAGAAGCAATAATATCGATGTTTCTCGTGGATCCCAGTTCCAGAATGATCCCCAGGCCACCCGCGCAAAGACAGCTCCTGAAAGTGTCGCAAGAATGCAGAACACCATTCCGAATTCAGCCGCGAGCGCAGCTTTGCTGTCTGCGCTGATTTTTCTTGTCCTAAGATAGATTATGCTGTAGACCATTGCGATGGCAAATGCTACAAACGAGACCAGTGCCTGAGGCACATGAAAATAGAAAATGCGCGAAGCGTCAGCCCAGTCGAGTCCCGGCAAAGGTGGGGGATATACGAAACTCAAAACAATCACAAGTGACATGTAAAGAAACAGGAGTATTTTCAGGACATTTACCATATTCCATTTTACCCGTCTTGTGCTCGAAAGTCTCAATTCTTAGGCGACACAGACATTTTTGTCTGCCGAGCGGTATATCATAGTAACCGCGAAACGATTTGTCCAGTTCAATTGTTTGATTTCAAACAACTTGACAGACTTAATTGTCAATGTTAGGATCGATGAGGTTATGCAATTTCATGATGATGTCATAGATATCATAAAGCAAATCCCGGAAGGGATGGTTGTGACTTATGGCCAGATCGCTGCAATGGCAGGCAATCCACGTGGCGCTCTCCAGGTTGCCGGGGTCCTGCACTCGAGTTCAGATAAGCACGGTCTCCCGTGGCACCGTGTTGTAAATCGACTCGGGGAAATCTCTCTTCCGAGAGGCTCCGGCTATGAATTGCAGAAATCCCTGCTCGAAGCCGAAGGAGTAGAATTCAACAGAAATGGCAGGATTGATATGCGCCTCTTCCAGTGGTCTCCGAAATAGGAGTTTCTCACGTTCCAGGTGAACGTGAGCTACAGGACTATGAAAACACATCTCAAGTGGGGGTGAGCTACGGGATTTTTCAGTAAATTCGGGAACTCGTATATCCTAATGATAGACTACGCTGCCATTAGTCCTGACGATCGGAGGCATTAGTATTGTCTCTTCTCTCGATGGTCCGGTAGAAATCAGAGCGATTTTCGCACCCGTGAATTCCTCGATGAAATTAATATATTCGCGTGCTTTCATGGGAAGCTCCTGAAAATTGGTCACACCCGAAATCGGCTGCATCCATCCGTTGAAAGTTTTATAGACAGGCTCGACATTGCCAAGATCATAAAATGTGAAGCTCTCGCTGTTCCTGATTGAGCTGTCGATTTTATAGTCGACACAGACTTTGATTTCAGGAAGATCATCGAGCACATCAAGCTTGGTGAGTGCAAGGTAGTCTACACCGTTCAGGTCAACGGAACGTTTCAGCAGCTTTAGATCGAGCCAGCCGCATCGTCTTGGTCTGCCGGTGGTAGCTCCAAACTCTGCACCACGTTCTCCCAGCATTTTACCTGCATCATCGGTCAGCTCAGTCGGGAATGGTCCCGACCCGACGCGAGTCGTATATGCTTTTACAACTCCGTAGGTTTCATCGATGTAACAAGGGGGCACACCAATACCTGTCATGATTCCGCCGATTGTCGTATTCGATGATGTTACGAACGGGAAAGTACCAAAATCAATATCAAGAAGAGTTACCTGTGCGCCTTCAAACAGCATTGATTTCCTGTCGCGACAGGCATCGTGCATGAACTGGCTCGCATCGACAACCATATCTCTCCGGCGTTCCCCATGTTGCACGAGCCATTTATGGAGAGTATCTATGTTAGAATGCTCTTCGGATGAAAACCTGCTGATAATCCCGGCCTTGATCCTGAAATTGATCTCCAGTTTTTCCCTGAGTTTGTCGGGGAAGAACATATCAAACACGCGGATGCCGGACCGCGAGCATTTGTCGGTATATGCCGGACCGATACCTCGAAGAGTCGTACCTATTTTCGAAGCGCCGAGCTCCTCCTCATTGAATTGCTCAGCCCATTTGTGATAAGGCAGGACAAGATGAGTCAGTCCCGAAACAAACAATCTCCCGCTCGTATTTATTCCCTCGCTGTTGAGCTGATCTATCTCTGAGAAGAATTGCTCAATATCGAGGACAACGCCATTTCCGATAAGACAAGTGCTTCCCGGGTGGAGTATCCCCGACGGGATTAAATGCAGCACGAATTTTCTGTCACCAATTATGACCGTATGACCGGCGTTCGCACCGCCCTGACATCGCGCAACTATGTCTGAGGTTTCCGACAGGATGTCTACCACCTTGCCTTTGCCCTCATCACCCCACTGTGTTCCGATGACTACTCGATTCGGCATTGTTCCTCCCGAATGCTATTGTATCTGAGAATCTATCCAGCGTAACAGTTCTTTCTTGCCAAGTCCGGTTTTTGATGAAAACAATATCGGTTCACTGCCGGTCGTCAATACAAGCTCCTTCTTTGCAGTCGAAAGACATTTTGCGATATCGTTTCTCGAAAGCTTATCTGCTTTTGTGAGCACGACCAGATACTCGATCCCGCTCTCGTTAAGCCATTCATTAAGTTCCTGATCGAGTGGAGTCGGTGGATGACGGCTGTCGACCAGATGCACCAGCCCTTTAAGCATATCGTTGTCAGTCAAATATGTTTCGATCAATTTGCCCCATTGTTCTCTCATGGATTTAGATACTTTGGCGTATCCGAATCCGGGAAGATCCACAAGCATCAGATTGACATCGGTCATGAAAAAGTTGACGGCTCTTGTTTTACCCGGCGTCTGCGAGACTTTCGCTATCCCTTTCATTCCGACGAGTCGGTTTAGCAGCGATGATTTCCCCACATTCGAGCGACCGGCGAATGCTATTTGCGGATATCGTTCATCTTTGAAATCACCTGGATTGACGACGGAGTAAAGATACTTGCAGCTTCTAATTCGCATCACGACGGCCGGTTTTGCCGAATACGATTCTGAGAACTTCCGATGCAGTTTTCACCTTGTGCAGAGTCAGTCCTTTGAGAAGCTCTTTAGGAAGTTCTTTGATATCTTTTTCGTTTTTCTTCGGGCATATAATTTTGTAAATGCCATATCTTTTTGCAGCAATGAATTTCTCGTTAAGTCCTCCGACGGGGAGAACATCCCCTTTCAGAGTGATTTCGCCGGTCATCGCGACATCCGTCCTGACCGGCATCCCGGAAAAGGCAGACACAAGTGCTGTAAGAATCGCAATACCGGCAGATGGACCGTCTTTCGGTACAGCGCCCTCAGGGACATGAATGTGAACATCAGTATCTTTATAGAAATTACTCTCGAGCTTGAGCTTCTTCGCATTGCTCCTGATATATGAAAGGGCAGCGCTTGCGGATTCTTTCATCACATCCCCAAGCTTACCAGTCAGGATCAATTTGGATGTGCCTTCCATGAGGGAAACTTCAATTGGAAGAATCTCTCCCCCGTGCGATGTCCATGCCAGCCCGATCGATCTGCCTGTAATTGCTTTCCTGCCGACTTCGAGATCGCTGTATTTGGGCATGCCGAGCATTTTCATCAGCCCTCGCTTGTTAACTGCATATTTCTTCTTCTTGCGCGACTGGATATGCTGCTGTGCGATCTTGCGAAGTATTGAAGCAATCTGTCGCTCAAGTTCGCGAACACCCGCCTCCCGTGTATAGTCTCGCACTATTGAGTTGATAACTGCTTTCTCGAAAGCTATTTCAATATCCACCATTCCCATCTCGAGCTTCAACTTGGGAATAAGGTAGCGCATTGCAATCTCGACCTTCTCGAATTCGAGGTAACCCGGTAAATGGATCACTTCCATCCTGTCGAGTAAAGCCGGCGGAATACCATGCAATGTATTTGCCGTTGTCAGGAAAAGCACACTTGACAGGTCATATTCAACTTCAAGAAAATGATCAACGAACGTGCTGTTCTGTTCCGGGTCGAGCACTTCGAGCAACGCTGCAGCGGGATCGCCTCTGAAATCCATTCCGATCTTGTCAACTTCATCGAGGAGAAATACAGGATTCGACGAACCTGCTTTTTTGATGGATTGAATAATGCGTCCCGGTATCGATCCGATATATGTTCTCCGGTGTCCCCGTATCTCAGCTTCATCTCGGACACCGCCGAGGGACATACGAACGAACTTGCGACCGAGTGCATTGGCAATTGATCTGCCGACTGATGTCTTTCCGACGCCCGGAGGGCCTACAAAACAAAGGATCGGTCCTTTCGCTTTCATGGTCAACTGAAGTACCGCAAGCTGTTCCAAAATGCGTTTCTTCGGTTTTTCCAGGCCATAATGATCGCTGTCGAGTATTGCCTGCACTTCTTTGAAATTCTCTCTGTCCTTAGTCATTACTCCCCAGGGCATACCGAGCAGCCAGTCGAGATATGTCCTGACAACAGTTGCCTCAGCCGAAAAGGGGTGCATCTTTCGGAGCCGGTCTATTTCCTCAGCAGCTTTCTGAGAAGCCTGCTTTGAGAGCTTGGTTTTGCCCAGTTTTTTCTCGTAACCATCCGCTTCAGCCTGATTATCATCAGCCTGACCGAGTTCTTCCTTGATCGCTCGGAGCTGATGTTGCAAGTAGAATTCGCGCTGACTCTTCGAGAGAGATTCCCTGACTGTCCCGTCGATGCTCTCTTCAATCTTGAGTATCTCGATCTCTGCCTTGAGTAAATTCGACAGAAGATTTACATGAGCGCGCAGACTCCTGACCTCGAGAAGCTTTTGCTTGATTCCCACTTTCAGGAGTGCATGCGCACTGATTGTATCAGCAAGCCTCTGATGGTCTTCGATATTGGACAGATACAGCAGTACTTCATCGGGGATTCTGCGGTTAAGTTTGACGTATTCTTCAAACCGTGACAACATCAGCCTCGACATAGCCTCTACTTTGGTTTCCCCCTTACTGTATACCGGTTTGTACGGTTCATTCTCAGCCGAGGCAAAATTGTCCATTTCGATATACTTTATCAGCTTTGATCTGATCAGTCCCTCGACAAGGACTTTGAGCATACCGTTCGGGAGTTTCATCACCTGAAGAATTCGTGCGACAGTCCCGACTCGATGAATATCTTTCTCTCCCGGCTCTTCAACAGATGGACGTTTCTGAGTAGCCAGAAAGACGATTTTCTCTTTGACCATCGCCTCCTGAAGCGCATCAACCGAGAATTCTCTGCCGAGTAACAATGGATAAACCATGTATGGAAAGATAACTACATCCCGGAGAGGAAGAAGTGGCAGGAGTTCGGGAATCTCAATGTATTCCGAATTATGTCTGATACGCATATTTATCTATGCGCTCTTACGGCGCTGTTTTTTAGTTTCGATAATGGGAGGCTTGTTTTCGGTCACCACTTCGGGAGTAATTATACACTTTACAACGCCTCTTCGCGATGGGATGTCGTACATCATATCCAGCATTGTTTCTTCAAGAATCGATCGCAATGCCCGCGCACCAGTCTTGCGTTTCTCAGCCAGCTTGACGATTTCTTTCAGGGCATCCGCGGTGAATTCAAGCTTGATATTTTCCATCTCGAACAGCTTCTGATATTGCCGTGTCAGGGCGTTCTTCGGCTCAGTAAGAATCTTGAGTAATGCTTCACTGGATAATTCATGAAGCGCCGCCACAACCGGCAGGCGGCCTACAAGTTCAGGTATCAGACCGAACTGCAACAGATCATCAGGTTCGGTCATATCGAGGATTTCGCCTATTGTCTTCCCTGAAAGATTAGTCGATAGCGCGCTGAAACCAAGCTGCTGTTTGCCGGCTCTGCGCGCGACAATCTTTTCGAGTCCATCGAATGCGCCGCCACAGATAAAGAGAATGTTGCTGGTATTCATTTGTATGTACGACTGTTCCGGATGCTTGCGCCCACCTTTCGGGGGAACGGAAGCTATTGTTCCTTCGAGGATCTTCAAAAGCGCCTGCTGTACACCCTCGCCGGAGACATCGCGCGTAATCGATGGGTTAGCGTCCCTTCGGGATATCTTGTCGATTTCATCAATATAAATGATCCCGCGCTCAGCCTGATGAAGATCGTAATCGGCGGCTTGCAGAAGACGGACAAGGATATTCTCGACATCTTCACCGACATATCCGGCTTCGGTCAACACTGTCGCATCGGCAATTGTAAACGGCACCGAGAGCATTCTGGCGAGAGTGCGCGCCATGAGTGTCTTTCCTGTTCCTGTCGGCCCGACAAGCAGTATGTTGCTTTTTTCGATCTCGACTTCATCCGCATCGGTCGGATTCAGGACCCGTTTGTAGTGGTTATAAACGGCGACAGATATTGTCTTTTTGGCGTGATCCTGACCGATGACATACTGATCCAGGGATTCCTTGATTCCGGCAGGTTTCGGAAGTTTGAATGTCTTGCCTCTTGTCAGTTTTCGTTGTTCCGCATCGAGGACATCAGTGCAGAGCTTGACGCATTCATCGCAGACAAAGGCGTTGTAACCTGAGAAGAGTCTCTGTACATTCCTCGCAGGTTTTCCGCAAAAATTGCAGCGTTTTTCGTCATTGTTTGATAGGGTCATAGTTCCACTCACAAAAAACTGGGCAGACCGTTAATCGATCAGCCCAGTAGCCATAAATATGCGTTCAGAATGTCGGAATCAAGCCTTTTTTTCGAAAACTTCGTCAATCAGGCCATATTCTTTGGATTCCTCCGGGGACATCCAGAAGTTTCGATCGGTATCCGCCTCGATTTTCTCGATAGGTTGCCCAGTATGTTTTGCCAGAATCTGGTTGAGCGCATCTTTGTGTCTTTTCATTTCTTTTGTCTGTATTTCTATGTCGGAGACCTGCCCCTGCGCCCCGCCGAGCGGCTGATGGATCATGATTCTGGCATGCGGCAAAGCGGAACGCTTGCCTTTGGCTCCCGCCGCCAGAAGAAGTGCGCCCATGCTGGCAGCAAGTCCCATACATGTTGTGGCAACATCAGCCTTGATAAACTGCATTGTATCATAGATTGCCATTCCAGAGGTCACCTGTCCGCCGGGAGTGTTTATATAAACATTTATATCTTTCTCAGGATCTTCCGCCTCGAGGAATAACATCTGCGCTATGACCAGATTGGCGATAGTATCATCAATCGGCGTCCCAATGAAAATGATCCTGTCTTTCAGAAGGCGGGAATAGATGTCATACGCTCTCTCGCCTCGGCCTGATTGCTCAACAACAATTGGTACTAATGTCATCGGAGTCCTTTCCCTTCTAACTGTCTACTCATCAACGATTTCAGAATTATCAAGGATATAGCTCATCACTTTGGCTTCCAGCACAGTCTCCCTGACTTCCTTGACTTTACCGCTTCTTTCGAGGGCAGCTCTTGCCTCATCTTTACTCATATTATAGCTATCGGCAAAACCCTCGATCCACTTATCAACATCTTCCGCCTCGACTTTGATCCCCTCCTGCTTCGCAATTTCGTGCATCAACAGGTCCCAGCGAATCATCCTGATTGCCATTGCACGGTAGGTGCTTCTCACCTTGTCCTCATCGAATTCGCCGCCTTTTTGCTGCTCGCGAAAATCAGCCACTATTTTATCAAGGTAGTTCTCTATGAACGATTGCGGCAAATCAAACTGGTTGTGTGTTATTATCGATTTAATAGCCTGATCGCGCAGATCCTCTTGTATCTCTTTTCTGCGCTGAGCCTCGAGATCAAGTCTGATCTTCCCCTTGATATCTTCAACCGATTTGACATCCTCACCAAATCCCTTGAAGAAATCCTCACTGATTTCGGGTGCGACTTTCGTTTTCACAGCAGTCACTTTGACAGAATAACCGAGTTTTGCGCCGGCAAGTGATTTCTCAGCATAATCGGCGGAGTATTCAACGACAATATCCTTCTCGTCGCCAATCTTAACGCCAATGAGGTTATCCATGAACGCCGGTAATGCAGTATCTTTCGAAAGCTCTATCACAAAATTCTTGAATTCATCTTTCTTCAGGCGATTCTCAGGATCAAAGATTTTCTTCATGTCAACAGTTATAAAATCGCCTTCTTTGGCAGGTTCATCGGAGAGTTCAAGTGATGACTGCATATGGAGGATTGCTTTGTATGCCTCTTCCACATTCTCATCAGTAATAGTCTCAGACTTCTTCGTGAAAGTGAATCCTATCGTTTTTTCAAGATTGATTACCGGGGCGATTTCAATCGAAGCAGTGAACTTGATCGGTTCATCGTCCTTGTAATCAACTTCGGAGAGAACCGGCTGAGAGATCGGATCAACATTTGCATCCTGTATGACTTCCTTGAACGCGTCCTGTATCAACTGCTCCCCTACTTCCGCCCGCGCATCTTTGCCGAATCGGGATTTGATTACTGACATCGGAACCTTGCCGGGGCGGAATCCCGGGACTTTCGCCTCTTTCTTGAGCATCTTGAAGACCTCTTCGAATTTTGCGGCGACTTTTTCCTTTGGGATTTCAATATCGAATACCCGCCTGCAGTTCATCTCTTCACTCATCTTATAAGTGTAGTCCAAAATTCCTCCCATATCATAGTGCGAAACAGGGGACTCGAACCCCTATGGCCGAAGCCACTGGATCCTAAATCCAGCGCGTATACCAGTTCCGCCACTTTCGCACTGAAGTTTTTCCACATGCGGCACAGTCAGCCATTTGGCTGATGGTTTCTCCAGTACAACAAGTCGGGTAGCGGGTGCCCCACCCTTTGGGTGGGTTTCTCACCACAACTCCCCGCGAATCAGAGACAATATCGCCAATTTGACTCTCAAGTCAAGTCCGTACGTCACAATTGGCAGGTATGTTCAAATTAGAAAGCCCCCCCAAGGGCTATGTTGAAAAACCTGATAGACAGTATAAATGTGCACACAGTATCTGTGCTGCTGTGCGTTCAACATATTGCATTGCAGACGGTTACATCACAGAATCCGCAGGGGCACAGAGGTTGCGAGCACTTGAAATTAGTTAGAAAACCACCCAAAGGGTGGGGCACCCGCACCCGGCGCCATCTTTTTAGATAATGTCTTCAAACTACAGATTGATAAACCTAACGCAGGGGTGTACTTTTATGTTCAGTATCCCTGTCGTCAATACCCGACAGATTTACATTCAATTACCGGCTTGCATCAGAACATTCCAAAATGTATATTGTTTTCCTGAACATAGCAAGTATGGATTCCTGTTGTAGATAATTGGAATCGCGCATGACCTGGATTGCTGATGCTGGCACATGAACAAAAGACAATAGAAACACAAATAGAGTGTTATCACTGTGGCCTGAAGTGCCCCGATGATTCCGTCGCACTGGGCAGTAAGTTTTTCTGCTGCACAGGTTGCAGGGCTGTATATCAGTTCCTGAAAGAGAATGCTCTTGATGATTACTACAAACACACTGTCACTCCGGGTGCACGACCCGAACAAAAGGATGCTTCGCGCTTTGAGTTCCTCGATGATCCTGCAATCGTCCAGAGGCTTCTCGATTTCTCGGATGACACTTCAGGCCGTGTAACACTCAGGATTCCACAAATACACTGCACATCATGCGTATGGTTGCTCGAGAATCTCTATCGGGTGCGCCCCGGCATCCTGATGTCGAGCGTTAATTTCGTCAGGAAAGAATTGACAGTAGTATTCGACCCGCGGACAGTAACACTCAGGCAGCTTGTGGAACTCCTCGCGCGAATCGGCTACGAACCCGAACTTAACCTCGGCAGTCTTCACGAAAAGCCGCAGAAAAATCCTAATCGGTCTCTTTATATTAAGATTGGCGTTGCTGGTTTCGCATTCGGCAATATCATGCTGTTGAGCCTGCCTGAGTATCTGGGTGATGTTTCGGAAGGCGGCATGGCGCTGATGTTCCAATTGCTCAGTCTGGCACTGGCATTGCCGGTGCTTTTCTATTCAGCGAGCGACTATTTCAGATCGGCATTTTCGGGTTTGAGACAGGGAGTTGTCAGCATAGATGTACCGATTGTTATCGGCATGCTGGTACTCATTGCCAGGAGTATTTACGAGATTTTGTATGGTACCGGAGTCGGATATCTCGATTCATTCACCGGATTAACACTTTTTCTTCTTGTCGGTAAGCTTTTCCAGCGCAAAACCTATGATCGTCTGTCATTTGACA
>JAJRZO010000428.1 GCA_024275215.1 Candidatus Zixiibacteriota bacterium
AACATTGCGTGCGGGATACGCTACGGGATATGATATCAAGGGCGTGGCATTCGGTTTCGGAGTGAAACACAAATATGCTTCGTTAGATTATGCGTATACACCAATTAGATATGATTTAAGTGATTCACACAGATTCTCATTGACATTAAGTTGGAGGTAAACTCGGATGGCTAAGTACAGAATAGCATGGCTGCCGGGCGATGGCGTTGGCGTTGATGTGATGGAAGCCGCCAAGATCGTGCTCGATAAGATCGGGCTTGACGCTGAATATCCGCATGGCGACATCGGGTGGGAGTTCTGGTGTCGTGAAGGAAATCCGTTGCCACGAAGAACTATTGATCTTCTGAAACAGACCGATTGCGCACTTTTCGGCGCGATAACATCGAAGCCGAAGGAAGAAGCCGAGAAAGAGCTTGCGCCGGAATTACAAGGCAAGGGTTTTATCTATTCATCGCCGATTGTCGGGTTGCGCCAGCAATTCGATCTTGGCACCAATCTGAGACCATGCAAGGCATATTCAGGGAATCCGCTGAACTACAAAGATGGTATTGATCTTTGTGTGTTCCTGGAAAATACCGAAGATTTGTATAGTGGTGTCGAGTTTTTCCCGTTTCCGAGAGAAGTATTTGATTCGATAAAATCCGCTAACAAAAAGATTGAGCGGTTTGAGAAATATGGTCTCGACAATATTGCTGTCTCGATGAGGATAATATCCGAGCAGGCATCAAGAAGAATTATCACTGATGCGTTCGAGTACGCGAAGAAGCATGGTTACAAGACTGTGACAGTTGTCGAGAAACCGAATGTAATCCGCGAGACATCGGGGTTGTTCATACGTACCGCCCGCAAGGTGGCGCAGGATTATCCCGGTATAGATCTGTGGGAAACAAATATCGACGCCATGTGTATGTGGCTGATCAAGAATCCGCTCGATTATGGCGTGATAGTGACATCGAACATGTTCGGAGATATTATTTCCGATTTGTGCGCACAGCTTGTGGGCGGGCTTGGATTTGCATGTTCCGGTAACATTGGAGAGAAGACCGCTGTTTTTGAACCAACGCACGGGTCTGCGCCGAAATACGCAGGGCAGTACAAAGTCAATCCTATGGCGATGCTGCTGACTGTGAAGATGATGCTCGACTGGCTCGATGAAACTGACAAAGCTCACGCGCTCGAAAACGCAATCGCAAAAGTTATAAGTGATGGCAAAGTCCGCACGTATGATATGGGCGGATCAAATACAACACTCGAAGTCGGGCAGGCTGTTGCGGATAATTTGTAGATTTGCGATTTATTATATTGATGTGAAAAGGCGGGGAGACCCGTCTTTTCTTTTGAGCAATGAGAACGGACAGTTCGCCTCAATAAACTTGAAAGAATAACTTGCCCTGCGCGTTGCAGGTATCCCAGGCAATTCCCAGAATTGCAATGCAGGCTCATCCAGAATCCATTTTTTAAATTCAAAAAGGGATGCCGAATCAAGTCTGATATGAATAACACGACGTTTTTGCGTGTCGGGTTTTTTGCATGCTTTGCCTGCTGCGGAACACCGACCTACACAGGAAAAGAACTCTTGAGACGACTCATCTCAACATCTGCTGCGCACTTCAATAAAGTATTTATATCCCAAATGAACGTGACCTACGAGATTCTGCTATTCGACATTAGCGATTGAGTTGAAAAAGTTCTAATCTTGAACATCAGAATCCCGATTTGTTCATTGTTCACACACAGCTTTTGTCGATAATAGTAATAGATGTAAGAAACTGTTCTCTTGATTTTGAGGATCAAAGATGAGTAGATTAGCCACATTTGTAGCTGTTGTTCTGTTCGCCTTTGTGACTCTGATGAGTATCACAGCCGCTTCGCAGGATGATAGTCGGAATCAACGCCTCAAGCGGGAACTTTACAGGGTGGTCGTAGATAAGAGCATCACCGACAGGCCAGCTCTGGTAACTACGTGGCAGAAATACGGTGAGTTGAAAGCGAAATGGCGCACCGAGCTTTTTTATGCGGAGTTTCCAAAAGAGAAAAAGTACCGGTATACATTTAAGGAAGAACTTGAATGCCGCGCGTTTCTCGCCGACCAGTGGTCAATCATCAGGAAGCAGAATGTCAGATTCACTGATAAGTATCTCGACAATCTTGTCAAAGCAAAGAATTCCCGCTATTTCAGAGAATATGTCTACAGCAATTTCAGAAAAGGATCGTGGCATATCGACGGGGATAAGTTGTTTCTCGATGAATACAAGAAGTGGCAAAAGAAACACCTTAAGGGACCGAAAAAAGAACCCCACATAAAGCTCGAAAAAATCAAACTGGCTGAGTGGTAAACTGCTGTCCGCTTCTTAATTCGCGGAATACCTGCCTACTCGTAATCTGCCATACTCGATATAGTCATGAGCGCATGGCTTTTGACCTGCAATCATGAGTTTGCCTCCAGTCGTCCCATGCGATGATGATATTGCAATATATGCTTGAATCGGCAGATGTGGAGAGGCTGTCCCAAAAGATGTGAAATACAGGTAATTCTGTTTACGGAAATAAGTAGCGTCATTCCCGCGCAGGCGGGAATCCATTGAATGCGTTGATGTTAAATGGACCCCCGCCTTCGCGGGGGCGACAAAGCCAGAACT
>JAJRZO010000429.1 GCA_024275215.1 Candidatus Zixiibacteriota bacterium
AAGAGAGCGATCATCAAGATAATCGGGGAGTGAGATAACCTGAAACTCTGTTCTCACGAAATTGTTTACAAAGTCGAGGGAAATGGTATATTTTAGTGTGATATCGAGTAGGACATTATGGCTGTAACGTTCAATACAATACCTGATGAGTATCGGATCGCGACTGATGAGGATTTGAAAGCGCGGATTCTTGCGCGGAAAGCCGAACTTGGTGATCAGCTTGTTGTGCTGACGCATCACTATCAGCGTCGCGAGATTGTCGCACTCGGTGATTATGCCGGTGATTCCTATGCTCTCTCTAAGATCGCATCACAGCAGGATGCTGAGTATATCGTTTTCTGCGGCGTTCATTTCATGGCTGAATCGGCGGAGATACTGTCACAACCTCATCAGAAAGTCTATCTTCCGAATCCGCTCGCGGGATGTCCGATGGCGGATATGGCGCAGATCGGCAACGTGCTCTACGCATGGGATGCGTTGAATAAGGCAGTGCCTGATTCCAAGATCATCCCAATTTCATACATGAATTCGACTGCCGATCTCAAAGCGTTCTGCGGCGAAAACGACGGCGCAGTTTGCACATCATCGAATGCAGAGAAAGCTTTCAAATGGGCGTTTGAGCGCGGCGAGAAGATATTCTTTTTCCCGGATGAACATCTCGGTACGAATACTGCAAATACTCTTGGTATCCCGAAAGATCAGATTGCGATTTGGGACTACAAAGATCGAAAGCTTGGCGGCAACGGTGTAGCGGATCTTCAGCGCGCGCGAGTCATCCTGTGGAAGGGATACTGCCATGTCCACACGACATTCCGCACGGAATATATCGAGAAAATGCGCAGGGAGATTCCGGATATCAAGATCATAGTCCATCCGGAATGTCCTGAGGATGTTGTGCAGGCAGCCGACGCGAGCGGTTCCACCAAGTTTATCGTCGATTATGTGACGAATGCGCCAGCGGGATCGAGCATAGCAATTGGTACTGAAATCAATCTTGTCGATAGATTGGCGCATACATTTAACGACAAGAAGATATATGAACTTTCGGGCAACACTTGTGCGATGTGTGTAAACATGTATCGTACTACGCTCAATGATCTGGCATGGTGTCTCGAAAACCTCGACTCGATCCAACCGATTACTATTCCAGATGATATTGTCCGCAACGCTCGTATTGCTCTTTCCCGAATGCTTGAAATTCAGGGATAACGCAAATTCTTGCAGGTCAAGCTCAGTTGGAGCATGACCTAAAGTAACAAAGTTGTAGTTGTAGGTCAGGAGCCCTGCGCTCCTGACTCTTTCTAACTACCGTTTGCCGATTCAGGAACGAGATTGTTTAACACAGGCGCGAATTTGTCGATCGCATCGCGCGTTTTCCGTGATTCATCGAATCCGACAAGTCTGACAAGATACCGTCCTTTTACAAAATCAAGAGTATTTATTGTAACGAATCCCTCGATGCCAATATTCACGATCGATGCTTCTGGGGGGCGCAATACTGAGTACAACCCGAATGCATCATCGGAATTCTCAAACGAGTAAATGTCAATAGTAAGCTCAATGCTGTCACAAATATAATCAGCAGTTGCGACATCGACGAAATTATGAGCGTGATACAATTCAGCGCCGCCGTCGATGTATTCCCAGAGTGAATCACCGACATAAAGCCTTGGCTCGGATATTCTGGTAATCCCGAGCGAATCGATATTGCCGGGAAGCAGATCGATTGTGTTTGTGCCGGCGCTTTGTTGATTCTTTCCTCCGCATGCAACAATCAACAGTACGAATGCAAGCGTGATGATGGTTGTGAGACATCTAATCATAGTGTTTTCTCTGCGACCACTCTTGGTACGATGTGTTCGCGGTTACATGTTATATCAAAAGGAAAATGATTGCCAGATGAAAGTGAAAAGTATTCGTGAGAAAACATTATTCGGGATAACAATAGATCCAAGCGGAGAGGCAGGGATTCGAACCCTGGAGACCCTTTCGGGTCTACGCACTTTCCAGGCGCGCTCCTTCGGCCAGCTCGGACACCTCTCCGTCAATAATATCTCGTTTCAACGAAACGATTATGCAAATATATCGATGTTCATCGGAAATTCAACTTATATTTGCCTTATTGCTGATTTGAAATCTTTAGTTCACCAGCTACTTTTCCAACAGATGTACAGTTCCAGGTTTGATGTAAACCATGAGAATTATCTTGACACTGAGCAGTCATATTGTTTCTTGACCGCTGGAAAATGCGCCCATAGCTCAATTGGATAGAGCGTCTGACTACGGATCAGAAGGCTGGGGGTTCGACTCCTCCTGGGCGTATTTTTTGGTGCCTGGGATTTGTTGAATGGATGTGATCCATGTTGGGATAATAATCAGGGAGAAGACAATGGCTGCTATCAAATATGATAAGATTGATCTCAAGCCTGTCACAATGAAAGGTGCTGATGGAGTGATGAAATCAAATGTCATCGGTTCACCAGAAGGATGGAGAAGTCATACACTACGTGTCTTTCGCATCGAACCGGACGGATTTACGCCGCATCATCAGCACGACTGGGAACATGTCAATTTTGTGATCAAAGGTAAAGGACAACTGACTATCGGTAATGAAACTCAGGAGTTGTCTGAAAAAGACTTCGCGTTTGTTCCTCCCAATACAATGCACCAATTCAGGAATCCATACGATCAGGATTTCGAATTCGTCTGCATAGTTCCAAACAAAGGAGCCTATTAGTAGTAATTCCCATCTTTGTGGCAGATTGAGTGAAAATGTCAGCCGTCATGTTTGGGAAACTGATACTCTTGCTCTCCGATGAATCAAGACCACAGCCACCGTAAAACATAATAACAGTTCCAGCTACAATCCGATCTAATTAGTCGATGACACACCGTTCAGAGCAGAATCACCTCGTTTCATTGTGATAAACAAATTAGAATGTGATTTGACTACTGGCGCAAGCTAAAGGGCTTCAGGATCACTCCCGACAATACATTCATAGTGTTCATTTGTAGTCGTTGGTACAAAATGAAACAACCGGACGAAAGGGTTCTTGACAGAATATCCTATCGCGCTATATTAACTACTGGAAACGGATGGGTTTATCT
>JAJRZO010000430.1 GCA_024275215.1 Candidatus Zixiibacteriota bacterium
ACTGTCACGTTATAACCGAGTTGATCCAGCATCCCTGCCAAAAGCTCTCTGATTATTTCCTGATCATCAATCGCAAGAATGTCGTATGATTCACGAGTTGTTTCACGAACCTGAGATTCACGATCGAATCTGAGGCAAAGAATTCGGGATCCATCCTCAAATCGCTGTTCGCAAAACGAAACCGGAAGTTCAAGAGGATCATCGACCGAACCAAGTTGCGAAAGCTGTGAATGTAATCCTACTCTCCTGAACATCATCAATTCAGGATCAACATTATCAGTCATCTCATGGTCACTTATGAGAAGATAGCAATGTGATTTTTTATCTCTGATTTCGATATGCGCCCTGTCATCAATATCAAATTCATCCCACACAAACTGAATCGCCTCGCCGACAAGTTCTTCGAGTTGATGTTCGATTCCATTGACATTGTGCCCCGGTTCAAGCACCGCCTCAAACACGACGCTCGGATCCTCCCTGAGATAATGAAGATTCGGGTCACCGCCATAACGAGTAATCGCCACCTTCTGTAGTACATCTGCAAGGTCAGGCCGTGTATGTTCTTCTGTATGCGGCGTTTCTTTACGCATAGACAACTGGAGTCGCTTAATCAACTCGCCGGCATGAAACGCCTCGTCAGCAACGAGATCAAGATTGCGAAGGACTCCGGCTTTGTCCTGGAACTCTTCACCGCTCAGGCCGAAACTCAGCAGTTGCGCCTTGCCAATAATGCCGGTAAGAGTATTGTTCACTTGATTCAGGTTTTCCTCGGCTTCTTTCACCTGCAATGCGCTGATAATATCCCCGCCAGAACCTGCAATCAGCATTTCACGCATCCTGAAACTGATCAGATCGAAAAGTACCTGCTCAATCACAGAGCCTGATTGCTCCGATGGAATCTCATCCGATCCCTCAAGATACAGGCACCCAACCCTCTCTTCGCCGCATGAAAGTGACACGACGCGGCAAAACTCCGGAAGTCTCTTTTCCTCGTTTCTCTCCATGAACCAGGCGAGGTCATCACCGGCAAGAGTCAGGAAGGCATCTTCTATCTGACGTCTTTCAGTAAGAAGCAAGTCGCCGACATCATGGTTCAGCTTACCCCATGGTCCCTTCGATGAATCCAGCTTATGATCGGAAATCTTTATGTTCTGATTACCGAATGATGCAAAGTGGCGGAGATAATTTCTCCCATCCTCGTATGCAAACAGCATCCCCGAATCATATTCCTGCATCATAGCTGCCACCGCAGAGCCAACTGCCTCGCCAAGTTGCGATGCTGTAGAGGCAGCCATTACCGATCGTAAAGCTGACATGATATCAGGTGACATTAACGATTCTGCTCCTGCCCCTGCAGTTATCTGCGGCAATATCAAACTGACCAGCCTGAGAAGAAGTTGCATGGCAGAAATCTGATCCTGTGAAAACTTGTCGTGATCGCTCGAAATTGAAGCAACAATAACCGCACGATGGCCCGCGGAAGTCTCAATCGGAAATATAAGAAACCTCGATGATTTGTCTTTACTTCCCGCGCTCGTTTTAATCATCAGAGGCTTATGCGCTTTCGCAGCATTATCGAGATGCTTGCAATAGTCAGGAGGAATCTCGCCATCAAAAGGAGAATCATCTGTTGCCTTCGTAATCTTCCAAGTTGAATCATCAGTGCTTTCAGCCAATACGAGACCGTCGCTTTGCAGCACACTCTCACCGTATTCCAGAAGAATGCCAAGATTGTCTGATACTGAAAGAGTTCCATTCAGCGATGCGATCACGGTTAACTGCCTGTTGCGTTCCTCCGAAACAGCCGTAAGACGTTCGTTCAGATTCCTGATCTCCCGCTCCATTCTGAACGATGCAACCACTGGCCCCAACAGGTTGGCTGCGGAACTGACCATTTCAGATTCTCGACGAGTGAACTGATATGGCAAATCAGAAAACACGGCTACAACACCGACGCAACCGTTTCTTGACATCAAAGGAGCCGCAAGGATTGAATCCACACGTACGCCGTGGAAAAGATTCTGGGTCGCACTATCAGACTGAGATATCCTTCCAATCGCGTGGGAACGCGATGTCTTCTGAGTGCGAGAGAAAATGTCATTGCTGCTGAGTGGAATTCTCTCCAGCGATGATTCCAGTACCTGATCGAGTTTCACGGATGATGTCAGATAGAGTTCCTTGCGTGAAGCATTGTATATGAAGATCGCACCGGAACAGTTATCAAGTGTCTGCGATATTTCATTGAGTGAAAAATTCAGAACTTCGACAAGCGAATATGGCTCGAAAATGATATTCTTCAGATTATCGAGAAACTGTAACTGAGATTCACGTTCCTGTTCCGAGTCATGCGTGATTGCAAGCTTCCGTACCGCGACGAATACAGCCATCGCCAT